>NZ_JAJALG010000007.1:0-170201 GCF_020515205.1 Alteromonas sp. McT4-15 | reverse complement strand
GTGCTTTACTCCACACAATAAAAAGGAGTACATCATGTCGTCACAAACCAGTTCATTTCTGCTTGTTTTATTACCGCTGTTTTGGACTTTAATGTCATGGTTCAGCGGACCAAGAAACACATTTTTTTCAAAGCTTTATATTGAAAGAATAGCAATATGGGGCAGTATTATTCTGTTTGCTATTTCACTTGTTGTTGGCTTTATCGAGAACAACACTGCAAGTGTAAGTACCATGCTGGTTACCCTCTCTCCTTTGAAGTCAGCAGTTATTTTAACGGTAGTAGCAATTGGCGTAATTCTTATGCGCTTCTCGCGCAATTACTTTGTTGGTGAAGCATGCTACCCGCGTTTCTTAAAATGGATGCAACTTACTCTTGCGTCAGTGGTTATTACTATACTAGCTAATCACCTCATTGTTTTCTGGTTTGGCTGGCTGGCAGTAAGTTTGTCGTTGCATAACCTACTGTTATTATATCCCGACCGTCCCCGCGCCATCGTTGCAGCACATAAGAAATTTATTTTAGCCAGAACCTCTGAATTGTTTATGGCCGGCGCATTTGCGTTACTTTACTTGGCTTTTGACACGCTTTACATCAACCAAATTGTCAATGCACTTGTGCAAACCTCGTTAATTAATAGTGACGCACTGAGTAGTACACAACAAGAGTATACTGAGCTTGCGGCTTGTTGTATTGCCATAGCAGCACTCATAAAATGTGCACAACTTCCAGCGCATGGATGGCTAATTAATATTGTTGAAGCGCCAACACCCGTTAGTGCACTACTTCATGCCGGTGTCATTAATTTGGGCGGGTATTTGTTATTAGCTTTTGCCCCACTTATAGCCCTTCATGCTTCTGCGCAATGGATCTTAGCCGTTGGCGCTGGTTTAAGTGTGTTATTTAGTGCGCTCGCCATGACTACGCGCGTAACGGTAAAAGTTCGCTTGGCGTGGTCTACTTCGTCGCAAATGGGTTTAATGTTGGTTGAATGCGCCCTTGGTCTGTATTCTCTTGCGCTTATTCATTTGGTTGCGCACTCTTTCTACAAAGCGTATGCCTTCCTAAATTCTGGTTCAGCGGTATTCGAAGCGCTAGAAGATGATATTAGTGCCCATCGAACGCCACAGTTTGCAGATTGGTTAAATGCACTGTTTGTTACATCACTTATTGTGTTGGCCAGCTTTTCATTTGCCGAATATCAAGGGCCGCTCAGCCCATGGCTGCTTATTACGCTCGCCTTTACCGCCTACATCGCCACACGCACAGCGAATTCAGATCAAACACAGTTGTACGTTCTAGTAGGTATTTCCATTGTGCTCATTAGCTTATATAGCACAGCAAAAGACATGGTAACCCGCTACCTTTTTGCGCATTTCCCCGCGCCAGCTTCTATGTTGTCAACTATCGATATCTGGGTTGTCAGTCTAATTGCCGCGCTTTTTATTATTCACATCGCAATGCAAACCTTCGGGCATAAACCTGCAGTTCAGCAATTTAAACAGTTACTTTTTGCAGGACTTTACCTAGATGAATGGTTCACAAAAATCACCTTGAAAGTGTCGCCTATTTCACTTCGCAAACGCAGTACAACCAAGCAGACCTCAGCGTCGGTTACTCACATTGGAGGCAAGTAATGGCTGTTTTATCGCTCAATACCACTAATTTAGATACTAAACGCCTGTTTCGCGCTGCTAGCGAGGCGTGTGATAGCGTTGCGCCCAACTTTCCATTAGACAAAATGATTGCAGTGAATCCATTTTGGAAGCTAATTGACGCACCTTTTCAGGATGTATCAGCGCGCGTACACGCACTTACTGGAATAAACGCAATTATGCCTGCGTCGCATTGGCTCGACCTTTATAAAGAAGGGGCCATTTCAGACGATGCCGTAAAACACAGTATGGACCTGTACGGCATTAATCTGAATAAAGAGACGTTTCTATCCACCCTATCTGATGATACTCAATCGCCACCTTTACCGCTATTGACCAAACATTTCGACGCTTACCGAGGCGCTAGCGAAATGACATGGGAAGAAGAATGCACATTTCAGATTAGCCAGTTTTGTGCAGCTTATTTTCAGCATGAATCGCCTCTTGTTCAAATAGAAGGAAACTCACCAGCGGACACCTTATATAAGAGCTGGCTAAACGGTTTAAAGCACGACACCGGTATTAGCGTGCTGATGAGCACCAAAAGCCTTAAAGGCATTTTCAAATCTTTGCCAGACACAGTCGATGCACTACTAAGGGAATCTGCAGATGAGCTTGGCCTTGAACCCGTGCGCGCAAAGGATTATTTCTATGCGCTGATTATGAGTATTAATGGCTGGGCGTCGTATGTTGCCTACCGCACCTGGCTGAAAGACAGTAATGAAATGCAAGGGTTGCTCGCTATTCGCTTAGCATGGGAACTTATCATTCATCGCTATTACCAAGCACATCAGCAGGAAAGAGGTCAGCAGGTTAGCATTAGGTGGCAATACTTGCTTAAACAGCTTCCAGCACGTATTGCACAGCATAAAGACAAAGAACTCGCCTTGTGGGTAATGATGTATGCCTATGAATACGAGCAACAGCAGCGCTTGCAGTCTAAACTCATTACGTCATCGCCAGCCCCGCAGCTTACGCCCGACGTACAGGCCATTTTCTGCATTGATGTTCGCTCAGAAGTAATACGTCGCATTTTGGAACTGAAAAGTCCTACGATTAAAACAATGGGCTTTGCAGGCTTCTTTGGAATGCCTATCGCTTATGCTCCTGTAAATACCGATGCAACACGCCCTCAATTACCTGGGCTTTTGTCTCCAAAGCTTACGGTAAAAGAAAAAGATGCCACTTCTCACAGAGCAGAGTTTATTCAGCAGCGTGCCACCTGGCACAAGTGGAGTAAGTCCCCCCTTGGCAGTTTCTCTATGGTTGAATCAGCGGGCTGGTGGTATGCCTTTAAGCTACTGAAAAATACCCTTATGCCATCAAGTAAAGAGAACCCAATTAATACGCTGAGTCATCACAGCGAATGGGAAATCAGTAATGAACGCGGCCTACTTAGTCTAGATGACAAAGTGGCACTTGCTGCAGGTGCCCTCAAAATGATGGGGATGACAAAATTTTCTCCAACGGTATTGCTGGTAGGACACGGTAGCAAATCCCGCAATAACTTACATGCAGCAGGACTAGATTGCGGCGCCTGTGGCGGTCAATCTGGCGAAGTAAACGTGCGAGTATTGGCACAGCTTTTAAACGAAGGTGAAGTGCGCAAAAAGCTCATAAGTATGGGTTACAAGATTGCTGGCAATACTCGCTTCGTGCCAGCACTACACAATACCACTACCGACGATATTGAGTGTTTCGATACGCAAGTACCTGAGAAAGTTAAAAACTTACTTGTTGAAGCCAAGCACCAAGCACAGAAAGAACGGGCTAAGCACTATAGTAAGAATCTACCTTTTGAGTCGGACAAAAAACGTAATCAACGCTTTCAACACCGTGCTTGTGATTGGTCGCAGGTACAGCCTGAATGGGGATTAGCAGGCAACGCCTCTTTTATTATTGGCCCTAGAATTCGCACTCGTGGTCTCGATTTAGAAGGTAAGAGTTTTCTGCACGATTACACATGGCAAATAGATGAAGATAGCGCTGTGCTAGAAACCTTAATGACAGCCCCTATGATTGTTACCAATTGGATAAATAGCCAATACAACGCATCGGTTGCCGACAATCAAAAACTGGGCAGCGGTAACAAAGTGCTTCACAACGCGCTTTTCAACAATATTGGCGTGTTTGAAGGCAATTCGGGTGACCTGCGCATTGGCTTATCTAAACAATCACTGCATAACGGTGAACGTTGGGTACATCAGCCACAGCGACTCAGCGTTTACATTGTCGCGCCTAGCAGCAAGATTTTGCAAATAGTGCAAAAACACCAAATGCTTCAGGACCTCATTAATAATGACTGGCTGTATGTATTTAGCTGGGAAAGTCCCGCTGTTATCGAAAGACTATACAAAGGCAAGTGGTACAAATCCCACGGTTTAAGCATGTAAGTAATGTGTTGTGTGTAGGAGAAGTGACAGGGACGTCTTTTTCTCCTTGCTGTTCAATTTTCCCTCGACTTATGCAGTGTATTTCCTTATAGTGCGCCGGCTTTTACATATTGGTGGCATTCCCATCAGTATCTCCTCTTTAGTTTTACCCTCTGGAAACCTGTTTTGATTACCACTGCAAATATCACCATGCAATTTGGCTCTAAGCCATTATTTGAAAATATTTCTGCTAAATTTGGCAACGGCAACCGATATGGCCTTATTGGCGCAAACGGTTGCGGTAAGTCTACCTTTATGAAAATTTTAAGCGGTAAGCTTACTCCGTCATCAGGAAACGTATCGATGGCGCCAGGTACAAAGCTTGGTATTTTAAGCCAGGATCAATTTGCATTCGAAGAGTTCAGTGTTGTTGACGCGGTGATCATGGGAGACCGTGAGCTATGGGAAGTTAAGCAAGAGCGCGATGCCATATACAGCAAATCTGAGATGAGCGAAGAAGACGGTATGCGTGTTGCGGACCTTGAGACCCAATTTGCAGAAATGGACGGTTACACCGCCGAAGCCCGTGCAGGTGATATTCTTAACTCAGCGGGCATCGATGAAAGCTATCACTTTGGCCTAATGAAGGAAGTTGCACCCGGTAAGAAAGTACGTGTGCTTCTTGCTCAAGCCCTATTCGCCGAGCCTGACATTTTGTTACTCGACGAACCGACCAACAACTTGGATATTTACACCATTAGCTGGCTTGCTGACGAATTAAACAAACGTAAGTCGACAATGCTGATTATTTCGCACGACCGTCACTTCTTAAACTCGGTGTGTACCCACATGGCCGACATCGACTATGGCGAACTGCGCATTTATCCGGGCAACTACGACGATTACATTCAAGCTGCTATGTTAGTGCAAGAGCAGTTGCATGCCGAAAATGCGAAGAAGTCGGCAGAAATCGAGGAGCTCCAAAGTTTCGTAGCGCGATTCTCAGCTAACGCATCAAAAGCAAAGCAAGCAACCTCGCGCGCACGACGTCTTGAAAAAATCGAGTTGGCTGAAGTTAAAGCGTCTAGCCGCCGCAAGCCTTACATTGTATTTAAGCAACATAAAAAACTTCACCGACTTGCGATCACCCTTGAAGAACTTGGTCATAGCTACCCAGACCTACCGCTGTTTGACAATGCAAATTTGCTTCTAGAAGCCGGACAACGTCTAGCCATTATCGGTGAAAATGGCGCGGGTAAAACAACGCTGCTGAAGTGTTTAGTTAACGATATTGAACCTACGTCGGGAAGTTATAAATGGGCTGAAAATGCCGCTATTGGTTACATTCCACAAGACAACGCGAAATATTTCGCCGACGATCTTACGATGTTCGAATGGATGAGCCAGTGGCGCAGTCCAAAGCACGATGACCTTCAAATTAAAGGGATGCTTGGTCGACTGTTATTTACATCTGACGATTTTAACAAACGCGTTCAAGTGTGTTCAGGTGGTGAGAAAAACCGTTTGTTATTTGGCAAGCTAATGCTTGAAGACATTAACGTTTTGGTAATGGACGAGCCTACTAACCACATGGACATGGAATCTATCGAAGCGCTAAATAATGCGCTTTTCAAATTCGATGGCACCGTGATTTTTGTAAGCCACGACAGAGAATTCGTGTCTTCACTTGCAACGCAAGTTATTGAAATAAAAGATCAGAAGCTTAACCACTTCGATGGCAATTACGAAGAATTTTTGGCTCACAAAGAAAACGCCTAAAACCAATATTTGCGTGTGAGGCGACTCTGTTAAGCCTCACACGCTCCTCTTCTTTACCATCTCAGTCAACTGCCTTAAACGCAGCTAGTGTGCGGCAAAGTAATCCGCAGCCACCTCAGCCAAGTCGTTAATATAGTCAGTAATTGCTTGTTTAACGGGAATTAGTTCATCTTGAGTTAGTTCGTCAAAATCACTCGGCGCAAAAAAGCTTTCCAGTTTGAGGTTTTTCGCTTTATCGTTGGTAAGTACTTCAAATTCAGGTAGCGACGATACCTCAATTGGCGTGTCGATGCGTTCAACACTCACAGTAAAGCTTGCCGAAGCAACGTAATTATCGGTCCCTAGAAAGCTTCGGGTGAATAAACCATACCCTTCGCTTCTATGCTCAACACACCCATAAGTACCACATTCTGTCGCCGCTATAGTGGGGGTTTCGTTAACGATAACCACAGCTGACACCCCGGTGCTAACTAGCGCATTTCTTAATGTATCAGCACCATTAAAAAACACTGATTTGTCCTGTTCATTTACGACAAAATTCGTTTTTTCATTCATTGACGATAAAACAGATTTATCAATGCTATCTAGTGTAGCAACGTCAACAACATCATAACCACTACTCGATTCTATTTTGGCCTTAAGCGTATTGAAAATAGTTGATTTAATTTGCCAGTCATACGGGTATTGCTTGGTAAAATTATTAAACGTTGTGGTACCAAGGTGTGTGTGGGTGGGATGCTCACTGACATTGACGAGTATAGCTATTTTTTCAACAGGCACTTTGTGTGAAGGCCGCTGATTGTCACTTATTCCTGAATCGGCGGAAGTATCAGTATCTTGTTTATCGCTTCTAGTGGGGTTAGCGTTAGAAGTATCGTCGCCTTTCACCGCTTCATCAGAAGTATTAACAGCGGGGTCAGTTACGGTGGGAATATCCCTTGAAACGCACCCGACAACCATTAATAACACAAACATAACGCCAATCTGAGAACATAACTTCATTGTGAGTCCTTGTAGTGGTCCCTTTTGTTGCACTATGTCTTTAATACTCTTTTGGTCGCTAAAAGACCACTCGCATTTTGCTCCACACTTGCTTTAATTGGTTACGTTGATCTACCAGCACAAAATCGGCATTTCTCCCCAACGCAATACTGCCAATTTCATTCTCAACGCCCATAAAGTGAGCTGGCGTGGTACTGGCCATTAAGCTGGCTTGTTCAAGTGTTACGTTGCATCCATCAATGGCATTAACTAGCGCAGAATGCATATCTAAACATGAACCTGCCAATGTGCCATCTGGCGTGGTGAGCTTATCTCCCTCACGCACAATTTCGGTATTGAAAAAGGGTATTGTGGTGAGGTCGCTGCCAGCATGTGCCATGGCATCGGTGACTAGCATAGCGCGCTTTTCTCCTTTCACCTTAAGCGCAAGCTCAGCGCTTCTTGGATGAAGGTGAAAGTGATCGATAATAAAACCACAATAGGTTTGGGTATTAAGCAGTGCAGCGCCAACTGCGCCCGGTTCTCGTGACGTTAAGGCTGACATTGCGTTATAAAGGTGGGTAAAGCCCGTCGCCCCAGCATCGATAGCAAGCTGAACCTCATCAAACGTGGCGTTGGTATGGCCTAACGATACTACAACCCCTTCAGACACCATTTCTTTGATAAAACCAACATCGATGGCTTCAGGGGCAACTGTAATCAGTACTCGACCAATATCTTTGCGCGTTATTGTGGCGATCTCTGCATCAGAAGGAGGTCGTATGAAGCGTTCATCGTGTACCCCTTTTTTAGCTCTGCTTAGAAAGGGCCCCTCAAAATGTACGCCTTTAACAATTGCTTTTACACTAGCGACGCCTGATGCCATTACCTCAGCAACAGCGTCTGCAGCCGCTGCCATAGTGTCAGCATTATCAGTAATGATGGTGGGCAACATTGCCGTAGTGCCATAACGCAAATGCGCTAACGCCATGGTTTCAATGTGCGTTACAGACGGCTTGTCATTAAACAAAATACCGCCACCACCATTAACCTGTGTATCAAAAAAACCTGGCAGCAAGCGCCCTTTAAGCACATGCTCACACTCAGCCTTGCTCGCTTCTCGAATGTCGGTGATAACACCATCATTGGTAACAATCGTTTGATTTTGTGCCCAACCATTAGGCAATAATACGGCTTCAACAGTGAGCGTTGATATCATAGCTAGTTAGTCTGTTTCAAAAAATCAATAGCACCTTGCTGGGCGGGCTTTGCAGCATCACACAGCACGCTAGACACGTCTGATGATAAAAATGGTCGATAAACATTTGATAAGCCACCTACAAAACAAATAGGTAACGCCTGCCCTGCTTCACGGTGTAAGGCTTTACCTAATTTTGAAAGGTAGTCACCACCTTGCTCAAGTAGCTTTTTGGCACTTTCACAGCCTTGGGAAAAACTTTCCACAACAATGGGGGCAAGCTGACCATAAGACTCTGCGGTAAACTGTGAGACCTCTTGAATAAGGGTTTGAGGATCGGTGACATCAAAATGAGAGGTTAAACGTTTAAACAGCATACCGCGATTTTCAATGTTATCGAAGGCAAGTAGTGTGTGCCTGATAGCTGATTGGCCTAACCATGCTGCGCTGGCGTTATCGCCTACATTCAAGCCATAGCCACCTTTATCGGCAAAGCGCCCTTTTTGGTAAACGGTACCAGCCGAGCCAGTACCACAAATGATCATCGCGCCGTCTTGCCCGTTGTGCGCGCCAAGGCATGCTGCGTGTAAATCACTCATTACTTCAAGACGAGCGAATGGCATGGGCAGCGAGAGAAAAGCACTTTTCGCTTGTGGAATATTGGCTCCTGCTAACCCTGCTGCAACGGCAATGTCGCCAAGCGCAACATTGACGGTAGATTTTTGAATAGCGTGTTCACTTGCCTGAATAATCGAGGTCAGTGCTTGGGTGGCATTGCTCATAATATTGGCTGGACCTGCTTCACCCGTACCCAATATATTTCCATTGATGTCTTGTAACATTGCACGACAATAGGTGCCGCCGCCATCAATCCCAATTACAAATTCTTGACTCACTTCAATTCCAGATATCACTCAATAGCCGCCCACTTTACCACTGCTTCAATTCAATATCACTGTCATATTTGACCTGCATACTGGGGGCTCTGTCGTTAATTTTTAAAACACCCACAGCGCGTATACAGACCGCTGGGCGCTTTATTTGTTCAATTTGTACAAGATATTAGTTTGCCCGGGTATCAGTTTGAATAAAAACAACTATTTACTTCGCGGTTGTGATCAAGTTTCGCCGTTTACCAGTATTGTCATTAAAAAGGATGTTCAACATGAAATACCAATCTCTAAGTTCATTGGCAGCGCTTTCGTTACTCACTTGTAGCTTCAATACCTACGCTCAAGCTCCACAACAACCTCAAGGCTGGATGTGGGGATTCGGCGTTGCTGCCTCACAAGATGTATATACTGATTTCGATAATCGAGTTGTTCCTATTCCTATCATTGGTTATGCGGGCGAACGCCTGCGCGTTTACGGCCCTTTTGCAAGCTATCAACTACTACAAGAAGGGGCGATGTCTGTTGATGCTCAGTTGGTGCCTGTATTTGCTGGTTTCGAAGAAGATGACAGCTTCATTTTTGAGGGTATGGAAGACAGAGACTTTAGTTATGCAGCGGGAGTTGCACTAAGCTACAATTGGCAAGGCTGGACGTATTCTTTATCGACTAACGCCGATATTCTTGGAAAATTTGATGGCTATCAAGCGTCGTTTCGCTTAGGTAAACCCTTTCGATTTGACGGCTACATGATTGAGCCATCGCTGGGTGTAACTTTCCAAGATGAAAACTATGTGGATTACTACTACGGTGTGCGCCCTGAAGAAGCAACAAACTTTAGAGCTTTCTATGAAGGAGAAAGCGCGGTTAACACAGAACTACGTCTTGCCATTTCAACACGACAGTTCTTGGGCGGTATGACTCGCCTTGAATTTGGCGCGACCTTTTTTGATGACAGTATCAGCGACAGCCCTTTGACTGACGATGATACTGCTCTAAGCGCGATGTTTGTTTACACACGCATGTTCTAACAACGAAAACTTACGTTGAAGGTTGAGATGACACCGCAAACGCTTGGGTTTCCCAAAGCGGTACGGTAGATATGCTATGCTTGTAACTGCCTGAAGTTTCTTTCGTACTGTACGACAAATAGATCAGCGTTTTAGTCTCTTCATCATAGATACGGCGAAGTTTCATATTTTTAAAAAATACGCTTTTGGACTTTTTAAATATGACTTCGCCTGAATCAGATTTATCTATCTCTGAAAGCATCTTGGCCGTTATAGGCCCAGTTTGTCTGCAAGCGATGGAGCTATCAGACGGGTCGGAAAAATCCAAATTGGCTTCAATGCTTGATATATGACAAGTTACACCTGTTACAACTGGGTCTTGTAGCGCATCAATCTTAATGTCTTTAGTTGTAAACAGACCAAGGGAGACATCACCCACCTCGCTGTCGCTACACCCTGCCAATGTCAAACTTGTCGCACCAACAGCCAATACTGTTTTAAACCATCGCTTCATTTTCTTCTCCCTAATACTAAAGCTGCCCCCAGCCTATTACATTTTTGCGAAACGCAACCACATGATTTAGGCCGAGGGATTAGCCAATGTACTAAGCATGGGGTGTGTTTACTTGTCATTCAACATATTTAATGCCGTTGTATCCATTAAATGATGCTGTTTGATAAGTTGTTTGGCAGCTTCAATGTCAGGAGCAAAGTAACGGTCTTTATCGTAAAACGGTACTTTTTCTCGTAACAGTGACATTAACGGCAGTAAACGCTCACTGGTTTTTAGCGGCTTTCTAAAGTCTAAGCCTTGGCATGCTGCTAACCACTCAATGGCTAAAATGCCGGCGACATTGTCAAATATATCGCGAAGCCTGCGGGCGGCAAATGTCGCCATAGACACGTGGTCTTCTTGGTTTGCTGATGTGGGAAGAGAATCAATTGACGCCGGATGTGCCAGCGTTTTGTTTTCACTGGCCAATGCGGCACAGGTAACCTGAGCAATCATAAAGCCTGAGTTAACACCGCCGTTTTCCACCAAAAATGGCGGTAAGCCACTTAGATGCGTATCAATCATCAATGACATGCGACGTTCAGACAATGCACCAATCTCAGATAACGCAATAGCTAACATGTCCGCCGCCATCGCCACCGTTTCTGCGTGGAAGTTGCCGCCAGATAAAATATCACCCTGCCCACTATCACCACCATCATCGTTCACAAATACTAACGGGTTATCGCTAACACCATTAGCTTCAGTGACTAGCACTTCTTGTGCGTAGCGCATTTGCTGCAAACACGCCCCCATCACCTGAGGCTGACAGCGCAAAGAGTAAGGATCTTGTACTTTTTCACAGCCCTTATGTGACTGTCCAATTTCTGAGGTATCTAGCAGAGTTCGAAATGCTTCGGCCACATCGCACTGGCTTTGGTGGCCGCGTACTTGGTGGATGCGTGGGTCAAACGGCACGCGTGATCCTAGCGCGGCATCAACGGTTAATGCACCAATACCGATGGCACTGCAAAGGGCATTTTCAGTGTAAAACAAGCCTTGTAAGGCAAACGCGGTAGACGCTTGTGTACCATTTAATAGCGCAAGCCCTTCTTTTGGCGCAAGGGCAATGGGTTCAAGTCCTGCTATTTGTAGCGCTTCAGTGGCGGTAATTCGCTTGCCTTCATAGAACGCTTCACCTTCGCCCAATAGCACCACGCTCATGTGCGCTAACGGCGCTAAGTCGCCGCTTGCACCTACCGAGCCCTTTTCCGGAATGGCGGGGTAGACTTGTGCGTTGTATAGCTTAATGAGTGCTTCGATAACACTTAGGCGAATGCCAGAGAACCCACGAGCCAATGAGTTTATTTTAAGCAGCATCAGCAAGCGTACGGTATCTTCGCTCATGAAGTCCCCTGTACCAGCGGCATGGGAAAGCACAATACTGCGTTGTAAGAGTTCAAGCTCATCGACATTAATGCGCGTGTTGGCTAACAAGCCAAAGCCTGTATTAATGCCATAGACAGTGCGGTTTTCTTTTATGACGTTTAACACAACCTGCTCTGCGGCATTGATGGCGGGTTTAGCACTTTCATCAAGTGCCAAGTGCACATGCTGTCGATGTACGTCACGCAGTTGTGAAAGAGTAAGCGTACCGGGAATAAGGGTTAATGTAGGTTTCATTCGCTTATTCCTCGCCTTTTGCCGTATTTAACATTGGCAGGTCTAAGTTGTGCTTTTGCGCACAGGTTTTAGCAATATCGTATCCAGCATCGGCATGACGCATAACCCCTGTTGCAGGGTCATTGTGAAGCACGCGCGCAATGCGTTCGTCAGCTTCTTTTGAGCCATCGCACACAATAACCACACCTGAGTGCTGACTAAAGCCCATGCCAACGCCGCCGCCGTGGTGCAAGCTTACCCACGTTGCACCGCCTGCGGTATTGAGAAGTGCATTCAATAACGGCCAATCTGAGACTGCGTCAGAGCCATCAAGCATAGATTCTGTTTCTCTGTTCGGCGACGCTACCGAGCCAGAGTCAAGATGATCGCGTCCAATGACCACTGGCGCACTTAGCTCACCATTGCGCACCATTTCGTTAAAGGCTAAGCCAAGCTTTTGTCTTTCGCCTAACCCAACCCAGCAGATACGCGCGGGTAACCCCTGAAATTGAATACGTTCTTTGGCCATATCAAGCCAATTGTGCAAATGCGGATTATCAGGAATAAGCTCTTTTACCTTGGCGTCAGTTTTGTAAATATCTTCAGGGTCGCCAGATAATGCAGCCCATCTAAAGGGCCCTATGCCTTGACAGAAAAGCGGACGAATATAGGCTGGCACAAAACCTGGGAAGTCAAAGGCATTAGCAATTCCTTCTTCCAGTGCCATTTGACGAATGTTGTTGCCGTAGTCTAGCGTTGCCGCCCCGGCCTGTTGGAATCCCAGCATTGCTTTTACTTGCAGCGCCATTGACTGCTTAGCCGCTTTTACCACGTGCGCTTCATCAGCGGCGCGCTCAAATACTGCTTGCTCCATCGACCAACCTACTGGTAAATAGCCATTTAGCGGGTCATGTGCACTGGTTTGATCGGTAACCACATCGGGTATAACACCGCGCTCAAGTAACGCTGGAAATACTTCAGCCGCGTTGCCAAGCAAACCAATTGAAATAGGCGTACCTGATTTTTCTGCCTGAGCCAGCATATCTAATGCTTCATCAATCGAGCTCGCTTTTCTATCAACATAACCAGTGCGAATTCTAAAATCGATACGACTTTCATCCACTTCTACGGCAATCATTGAAAAACCCGCCATGGTTGCTGCTAGCGGCTGTGCGCCGCCCATACCACCAAGACCACCGGTTAAAATCCAACGTCCCTTTGCTTGGCCATCGAAATGGGTCTTAGCAACACTGACAAATGTTTCATATGTACCCTGCACAATGCCTTGCGAGCCAATATAAATCCAAGAACCTGCGGTCATCTGCCCGTACATCATCAAGCCTTCTTTATCGAGCTTGTTAAAGTGCTCCCAGTTAGCCCAGTGTGGAACAAGGTTAGAGTTAGCAATGAGTACGCGAGGTGCGTTTTCATGAGTAGGAAACACGCCAACCGGTTTACCTGATTGCACTAGCAGTGTTTCGTTGTTGTTCAGGCGCTTTAACACCTCGACAATTTTATCGAATGACGCCCAGTCTCTGGCCGCACGGCCAATACCGCCATATACCACAAGGTTTTGTGGGTGCTCAGCAACATCAGGATCTAAGTTGTTCATCAACATGCGAAGTGGCGCTTCAGTTTGCCAACTTTTAGCATTCAGCGTAGTGCCCTTTGGGGCGCGAATGACTCGTGTAGGGTCGAGGCGTTTCATAAACTTCTCCAAAAATATGTGAAGGCCGTTATTAGAATTCTAAGTGGCCACCTAAGCGGTAACGACTTCCGGGGTGATATAGCACCGCGTGACTTACCACTGTGTTATCTGATGTGTTTTCTTGCAGCTTTGTGCGTGTAAAGGTGCGCCTTGTTACTTTCAAGCAAGGCTCTTTATGTTGAATAAGAAGCGATTGAGCAATGTCTTTGTCTACCAACACTGCTTCCACGCTATGGTCGGCCTGTGACAAAGGTGCAACTTGGTTTAAGTAGTAGTTCGCCGTTTGCGCTTTAAAGTCTTTATCAAGGTAATCTGCTATCCACTTTGGGCAAACCCAGCGGTCTTCATACTGCACCGGCAGCTTGTTTTCGCAGTGCACGATAATGCTATGGAATACGTCATCTCCTTCGCTTAGCCCTAATCGCCTAGCGATGTCAGCGCTTGCCGAAGTGCGCTCCAATAACAAAATTTCGTTGCTGTACTGATGCCCGCGTTGCTCAATTTCATCGCGAATACTTTTAATTTCCAGCATGGAACTCATAGGGCGATGATCAGACACAAAGGTTCCAATTCCTTGGCTTCGCATCAAAATACCTTCATCAACCATTTCACTAAGCGCACGCCTTGCTGTCATTCGACTTACGCTATGCTGCTGTGCCAGCTGGTTTTCCGAGGGCACCTGCTCTCCTGGCTTCATGTCACCCTTTTCAATGGCATCGAGTAACGCCGTTTTGATTAATACGTAACGTGGCTGCATAACAAGGATGTACTACTCTTAGTCTTTAACATTTTGATAACAGCATACTTGTATATACAAGTATGTACAAGTAGACTCAGTACAAAATTTGTTTTTACGTAGGAAGCAACATTTGGCCATGAATTATCAATACGACGCCTTATTCCACAATGTGCGCATTGCCTCTATGCAAGATAACAATGCCCTATACGGAGAACTACTAGACACGGCCGTGGCTGTTAAAGATGGTCACATTGTTGCGCTTATCGACGCGCAAAATAACAGCGAGTTTCAACAACACGCTAAAGCGGCTAAACAACTTATTGACGGCAATAATCAATGGCTATTGCCCGGTTTTGTCGATTGCCACACACATTTGGTGTATGGCGGCAATCGCGCCATAGAATTTGAACAACGTCTTCGCGGTGCCAGCTATCTTGAAATTGCTCAGCGAGGTGGCGGCATAAAAGGCACCGTCGCCAGTACGCGAAGCGCAAGCAGTGAAGAGTTACTCAAAAATGCTGTTAAACGGGCAAAAAGGCTATGCGAAGAAGGCGTCACAACGGTTGAAATAAAGTCGGGATATGGACTGGATATCGACACTGAAGTACGCATGTTAAAAGTTGCCAAGCAACTTGAACAATTGTTGCCTGTTTCCGTTTTTACGACCTACTTAGGGGCACATGCGCTGCCTCACGAATTTGCTGATGATGCTGATGCCTATATCGATTTTGTTTGCGAGCAGGCTATGCCACGTATGGCAACAGAGCACCTTGCCGATGCGGTAGATGTATTTTGCGAGACCATAGGGTTTTCAACGGCACAAACCGAGCGGGTGTTTAACAAAGCCCTTGAACTTGGACTACCCGTAAAAGCCCATGTAGAGCAACTTAGCGACAGCAAGGGTGCTTTACTGGCAGCGCGCTACAATGCGTTATCGGTGGATCATATTGAATATTTGGCTGACAGCGACGTCCCTATACTTGCTCAAAGCGGAACCGTTGCGGTGTTGTTACCTGGTGCGTTTTATTATTTAAATGAAGTACAAAAGCCGCCTATTAACGCGCTTAGAAGCCATAATGTGCCTATGGCAGTGGCAACTGACTTTAATCCGGGAAGCTCGCCCCTTGCATCTATTTTAACGGCAATGAACATGGGCTGCGTCCAATTTCAGTTAACGCCTGAAGAGGCGCTGCGCGGTATTACCGTACATGCCGCAAAGGCGCTGGGTTTGACCGACAGAGGCGTTATTGATGTAGGCAAAGTGGCTGATATCACGTTGTGGGATATAGATACTCCTGCTGAACTTGCTTATTGCATTAATGGACATCGCCCCACTGCCATTTTTAAAGGAGGCGAACATGTTTAACTGGCAAGGTCGTACTGACAGTGAAGATGGTGAAAAAGGCCTGCGATGGCATCAGCGCGTTAAGCGTGATGTTGATCTTCAGGACTTCGCAAGTGATGCTGTTACCACGGATGTTGCGCTAGTAGGGTTTGCAAGCGATTTGGGCGTTAAGCATAACAAAGGCAGGCTTGGCGCCGCTGGTGGGCCTAACGCAATCCGCGGCGCCCTTGCCAATTTGCCGTGGCACTGGCCTTACGCTCAGTTGACTGATTTTGGCGATGTGGGCGTCGACCCTATTCGAACAGCTAATTCGCAACATAGCTCACATGGCAATTCAGATATCGATAACACGTCGCGTACCGCGCAAGAGGCAATACCACAATGTGCACTCTCCCAAGCGCAGAACCAATATGCAAACGCTATCAGTTATGCCCTTACAGCCGATTTGCACACGAAGGCTAACGGTACGACTAACAAGAAGCCTACCGACAATCAACGACTTGTGATTGGTTTAGGCGGCGGTCATGAGATAGCCTGGGGAAGCTACTTAGGGCTTTTTAATGCCCATGCTAACCATGCTGAACAGGCAACTGTCGCAGGTAAACGTTCAGGTAAGCGCATAGGTATTATCAATTTTGATGCGCACTTTGACTTACGTAAACCGGCCCCGAACACCAGTTCAGGCACACCATTCAGGCAAGTGTATGAACACTGTCAACTGCACAATGTGCCTTTTCATTACGCCTGTGTCGGTGTGTCGAAAGCGGCGAATACTTCTGCGCTTTTTGAATTTGCTGACTCTTCTAATACGCGTTACGTTTTGGATACTCAGTGTAACTTTTCTACCATCTGCGACACCTTAGCGCCCATGTTGCAAGACATTGACTTGCTTTATGTCACCGTGTGTTTAGATGCGTTTCCAGCATCTGCAGCACCTGGCGTGAGTGCGCCAAGTGCACTGGGTATAGACCCACTATTGGTTATTCGCGTGTTACGTTACTTGGCAGAAAAACAACAGGCCATGCAATACAAGTGGCAACTTTGCGATATTGCCGAAATGAACCCGCAGTTTGATATAGACAGTCGCACAGCCAAGCTGGCTGCACGACTTATTTTTGAAGTGACTGACGCGCTGGTTTAGTTTTCAGCGCGTTGACAAGCGGCTGCAGTAAACAACACATCGGTAGAGCTATTCAGCGCGGTTTCAGCAGAGTCTTGAATGACACCAACAATAAAGCCCACTGCCACTACTTGCATTGCAATTTCGTTAGGAATATTAAACAAGCTGCACGCGAGGGGTATAAGCAGTAGCGAACCACCTGCAACACCTGAACTACCACACGCCGATACAGCAGCAATAACGCTAAGCAAGACTGCCGTTGGAAAATCAACATCTATACCTAGGGTATTTACCGCTGCGAGTGTTAACACGGTAATGGTAATGGCAGCGCCAGCCATGTTAATGGTCGCACCCAGCGGAATAGACACCGAATACGTATCTTCATCAAGCTTTAAGCGTTTGCAAAGGGCCATATTCACCGGAATATTGGCCGCAGAACTGCGCGTAAAGAAAGCCGTGATGCCACTTTCTTTTAGGCACTTAAATACCAGTGGATAAGGGTTCTTTTTCGTCGCCAAGAAGACCAAAAATGGGTTGGTGATAAGGGCGATAAACAGCATGGCGCCAACCAGCACAGTAATAAGTTGCCCGTATTCTACAAGCGCACCAAACCCGGTAGAGGCAATAGTGTTTGCCACTAATCCAAAGATACCAAATGGCGCAAGCTTGATCACAAAACTAACAACGCTGGTTACGCTGTCTGCCATGTTTTGAAGCAAGGCTTTGGTTGCTTCGCTGGCATGCCTAAGCCCTAATCCAAGACCGACGGACCAGGTAAGAATGCCGATATAGTTACCATTAACCAGTGCGTTTACGGGGTTATCTACCATATTGTAAAGCAAGGTAGTTAGGACCTCTGACACGCCTTTTGGCGCAGCTTGGCTTACCTCTGACGTCACAAGGCTCAGGCTTGTTGGAAAAGCAAAACTGGCAAGCACCGCTGTTAAAGCGGCAATTAAGGTACCAATTAAATAAAGGACAAGAACGGGCTTAATAAAGGTTTGCTCGTTTTGTTTGTGATTGGCAATTGATGCCATCACTAGAACGAAAACAAGCAGTGGTGCAATTGCTTTTAAGGCTTTGACAAACAGAGTTCCTAGTAAACCGGCTGATTGTGCTGACGTGGGCGACAAAGTCGCTATCGCAATGCCGCATACAATTCCGATGATAATTTGCAGTACCAAACTGCCATTCATATAGCGCTGAAACAGGCTCGGGCGTGACGTTGAATCCATAAATATTGGTCCATTATTATTTTGACGACGCACCTTATAGGATTACGCGCCGCAAATGAACCTGTTTGGCCTTAGTTTCCTGCAAATTACCGTATGATTGGCGTTTATACCAGTTTACGGTTCATCTCAACTTGATCACCCCACCGCGTATTGTTTTTCTAACGCACTTAACCCAACGCCGTTGCGTTTGATCACTTTGAGCTGAGTAGGAATGCGTTCTTTCATGGCTTCGATATGACTGATTACGCCGATCATTTTGCCGCTGGCGTTTAAGTTGTCTAGCGCATCAAGCGCCACATCCAGCGTTTCAGCATCTAGTGTGCCAAAGCCTTCATCTAAAAACAGTGAGTCGATACTGGTCTTGTGACTCACCAAATCAGAAAGCGCTAATGCAAGCGCTAAGCTCACCAAAAAGCTTTCGCCGCCTGATAAGGTTTTGGTATCACGCACAACGTCGCCCTGCCACGTATCCAACACACTTAACCCAAGACCTTCGTTTTCCTTGCGAATAAGCTGGTAGCGACCGTGCAACTTATCGAGCTGTTGATTCGCTAACTGCACCAGATTGTCTAGCGTTAAACCCTGCGCAAAGCGCCTGAATTTGTCACCGCTTGCCGAGCCAATTAACGAGTGTAAATAAGTAATGTCATCGTAGTAGGTTTCAAACGACGCCATTTCACTGACCAACTGCTGCTGCTTTTCGCGTGCTTGGTTGTTTGCCCTAACCTGCTGCTCTACCTGCCCTTGTTGTGAAAGCAGCGTATCTTTTTGCGCCATTTTTTCTGTAAGTGCGTCTGACACCCACATGGCGCCCTTCTCATCAAGGCTTGCCTGCCACGATGTTGCATTCTCATGAGATAACAGCTTGTTTAACGCCTCTTCAGCATTGGATAAGCGCAGTTGCGCTTGACTGCGTTTTTCGGCAAGTGTTTTTTCTAAACTGACTAGCCGCTTGCGTTCATCATCGCCAAGCAATGCAGCGGAAAAGGCCTTTTCATCATCAAACGGGCTTGCTGACAACTTTTCGGTAAATTGCGCATTGGCCTGTTCAAATGCGGCACTTTTCTCTTTTAACTGCTCGTTTAACTGTGCAATTTCAGCTTCTAGTGTAGACACACGGGTATCCGCGGCATGCAATTGCTGCGTGGTGTCTTGCAGAGTAGATTCTGCTTTGGCTATTGCGTTACTTGCCTGGGTTCGTTGTGCATCAATGTCTTTCTCAGGAAACAGAGTGTCTCGTTTTTGTTTAAGCGCAGCTATGGTTTCCGCTACTTTAACGCTCTCATCATTAGCTTGTTTTAACTGCTTTGACACACTCTCAATGTCGCGTTTTAGCTCGATAACTTTATTATTAAAGTCAGTGATATGCGGTGTTAATGCTTCGAATTGTTGTTTGTTTTGCTTGTAGGTTTTAAGGGCTTCAGCCTTATCAACCAGCCACTTCTGAAGGTTTTGTGCGCTGGGTGCTTGTTCTTTTTCTTGTTCTGGCGCCTGTTCTAGCAATTCAGCTATACGTGTTAATACCGACTGAGTACGGCTGTCGAGATCACGTTGTTTTTTCTCCAACACATCGCTGTCATTGGTCATTCGTTGTTGTAGCGAAGTGACCTGTTGTTCAATCAACTGCTTTTCATTGGTTTTACTTAACAAGGTATTTTTTGTGTTCGTCACGGTAGACGTTGCGCCATTTAAGGCGGCTTCTGCATGAGCAATATTCTCAAGCTGCGCTTTTATTGCCTCGCCTCGCGCTTTAAACTGGGCCACAAAATCTGACAGGCCCTTTTTGTCTGTAATATCAAGCGCAGGTAGCGTCTCGTTAAACGACGCGAAGGCAGTGATGAGTTCCTCGGTAAAGTCACGCCATTTAACGGTAAGTGATTCCTTAGACGTAGTAAGTTGGCCGCACTGCTTTTCAATTTGCGCAAGTGTGAGCTCTGCGTTAGTAACACTCTCTTTGGCTTTGGCACCTTCTAGCTCAATGCTTTCTAGCTTTTGCTTAAGGGCATCACGACGGGTAATAGTCTCTGGTATATCAATCGCTACGCTTGATACAGGGTGCTCGTTTGCGCCACACACAGGGCAGGGTTCACCGGCTTTAAGCTGCGCACGCAGCTGAGCCACTTCAGCATCAAGTGCGATAAGTGCTTCAATATCTTTAAGCTCAGTTCTGGTTTGCTTGTACAATTCGACAAGCCGGTTTCGCTCAGCCTGCTGCTGTAAAAGAGTTTCACGTTGCGCATGGTGTTGCGACGTCAATTCACTAAGCTCACCTTCAGCATCACTATATTGTTGCTGTAAATGCTCTAGCTGAAGCAAATTGTTCCACTGCGCTAGCTTGCTATCACGCTCCAGCGTCAGTGCCGCTTTATCACCGTTAACTAATAATGTATCAAGCACTTGCTGGCATTGTGCGAGGTGTTGCTGTTCCTTTTCACACTGCGTGCTAAGCGCTGCAACAGATTGCTCAATGCCCTGCTGCTTTGATTTAAGCTCGGCTAAACTATGGGTATCGGCTTCATGCTTTTGAGCCAACGCTGAAATTGTTTGATATTCATTGGCAATATGCCCTGCGCTTTCATGCCACCCGCTAATGTGTTCGGCCATAGCGCCTAGGCTTGCGTTCGCGTTAAGGTAGCTAGACAGCGCTTCTTGCTCACGCTTTTGACTTGCCACATCATGCTCTCGCTGCGTTTTTTGCTGCTCTAGCGCGTTTAATTCACGGGTAAGCGTTTCAATAGATGCACGGTGATGACGCAGTGCTTTTTCACTATGACCAAGTTCGTTGTCTATAGGAAGAACATCGTTTGTAATGCGCTGCTCTAGTGCGCTACTTTGCGACTTTGCATTATTAAGCGCAGCATGGGCCTGTTCAACCCGTTGGGCGGCTTGTTGTTTTTGTTGCTGCACATCTGGCAACAGCGCTGTTTTTTCATTCAGGCGCGTTTGATAGCTTTCTACATCTAACTTGAGTGATTGCATGCGTACATAAGGCACCCTAAGCGCTTCGGCAGGTTCACTGCGCCTTAAACTATCGAGCTCATCTTTAGCTTCGCTTATTGCCACATCAGCGTCGGCTTTGTTGTGCTTTGCCGTATTTACTGCGCTTTGACTGTTTTCTAATGCTTGTTGCCAATGCTTTTGTTGCTGTAAATACTCAATATCTGTATTCAGCGCTTTCACACTCACTTGCACTTCACTAAGCTGTTGCTCAAGGGCCGAAACTTGCTCTTCGCTAAGTAGGGTTACACCTTCTAACTTAAGCGAGTATTCTTTTTTGGTTTGCTTGGCTTCAGTAAATTGTTGATGCACCGCCTGTGATATTTGGCCGTAAATCTCTGTTCCGGTAAGCTCTTCAAGGAGCTCCGCCCTATCACCTTCATTAGCATTTAAAAATGCAGCGAAATCGCCTTGAGACAGCATCATCGATTTTGTAAAGCGCGCAAAGTTAAGCCCCGTTAAGCGCTCAATCTCGTCACTTTTAGGTCGCACTTGTGTGGCCAGCACTTTACCTGATTCAACTTCGGCAAGTTCTACATCGGCACTTTGCAAATTGCCATCAGCTTTACCTCTTGCTCGTCGCATACTCCAAAACGCGCGGTACGCTTTGCCCTTAATATCAAATTCTACCTCAGCCAAACACTCGGCAGTACCGCGGGTCATAATGTCGTTGTTCGACACAGAAATCGCCCCAAGGCGCGGCGTTTGGTGGTAAAGGGCCAGACAGATGGCATCGAGCAATGTAGTTTTTCCCGCGCCAGTGGGCCCGGTAATAGCAAATAAACCATTGTCTACAAAAGGCGATTGTGTGAAATCAATTTTCCACTCGCCTTTGAGGGCGTTTAGGTTTTTAAGACGTAAATTGAGGATCCTCATGCTTTATCCTCCGTCTCATCAAAGAACAGCGAGGCTTGCTGTAAACTCTTTGTATCTTCTGGCGGTGTATTTTCTGGCGTCTCGCCAAGCTCGCTACTTTGAACGCTCTTTTTGCCACCATCTTGAATACTGTTTTGAACACCTTGCTGACCATCAAGGTCTTCTTGATTGGTGTTGACCAACTCAACAGCGTCAGCAAATAAGTTGGATATCCGCGACATACGCTCAGGCGTGTCGTCAAAATTCTCAAGCTCAAGTCGCGCTTCGAACACCTCAGTGACTGACAGCTCACTTAGCTGCACATTCTGCTTATCAGATAAGCGCTTCACTTGCTGTTTTCTCACCCGCTTAAGCTGCAAAATTTCTGCATGCTTTCCGTCTAGCATTTGCTGAATGCGTTGCTGTAAGTCCGTCAGGTAGTCTTGAGTTTCAACTTCAATACACAGCCATGCTGGCTGCGCTTCAGTGGCATTAGCAATGTCGTCAGACGTAGTAATTTTTTGCTCTATGGTGGCAAGGTCGCCCTTTATAACTTGCATTGCCTGAAAACGAGGCACCGATATTGTGGTTATCTCGGGGCCATTTTCATCACCATCAAAATCCACCAGCACAACTTGTTTTTGCGTATTAAGCTCATCAAAACTTAGGGGAATTGGCGAGCCAGAGTAACGAATATGTGCTTTCCCAGCCACTTTTTGTGGTCGATGAATATGACCTAACGCAATGTAATCTGCCGGCGGAAAGCCCGATGCATCAAAACCTTCTAATGTACCTATGTAAATATCGCGAACACTTTCTGACTGGCTTACGCCAAGTGCTGTTAAATGTCCTGTGGCAATAATAGGGATCAGCTTGTCACTTGCGCTTGAACTAGCTTCACGCAGCGACACGGCCTTTTGGAACAAAGTGGCGTAATGCTGTTTTATTGCATCACCCAACGCTTGGCGTTTTTCAACAGCATCTTGCCCTGCGCTACTTATAATGACATCACGAGGACGAATAAATGGCACCGCACACAAGATGGCACCGCAATTCCCCTGACTGTCTTCTAATGTAATGACCTGGTCGTCAGCATCGCCGAAAGTACTGGCGATAACGTGGCTATTTAAGTATTTCAGCAACGCTTTGCTTTCGTTAAGTACAGATACAGAATCGTGATTTCCGCCCAGTACAATCAGCGTACATTTCTTTGTTTGCAGCGCACCGATAAATTCATGATATAGCTCACGGGCATAACTTGGCGGTGTGCCCGTATCAAACACATCGCCTGCTACAATAAGTGCATCAACACTGTGCGTTTCAACTTCATTAAGAAGCCATTTTAAAAAGGCAGCGTGTTCGTTCTTTCGGCTTTTGGTAAAAAAGCTTTGGCCAAGGTGCCAATCTGAGGTGTGCAGTATTTTCATGTAGCAGAGAAACCAGGAATGTAGTGTAGAGAATTAGCGCATCAAGACGGTTAATGCCTTGTCTGTATGAACTATAGAGATTTTCTATTTGTGTGACAACGACCTAATGACATTAAGGTCTATGGTTTTTGGGTTTTGGTTTTTGAGTTTTGAGTTTGGGTATTGAGGTTTGAGCTTTGAAGCTTGGGTTTTAAAATTTGGGATCTTAGTGGCACTTACATCTGTTTTGAAAATGGTGTGCGCTATATTGAGCAAGCCATTGCCCATTCACGATGACTGCTGGTGAATGGGCAAGGTTACGGTACGCCAACTTATTTGCTGTAAGAAACGTTAGCAATAGCCTGGCTTTCAATATTTAGGTACTTTTTAATTGCTTCACTGTTTGCACCGTATTGGTCAACGAATTCAGCAACAGACATGCCGTTACAGGTCATTTCGCTGGCAACGTACTGCTTATCAACAGCAGACAGTTTAAGCTCTTTATGCAATTTCCATTTATTACCCGTAGCTGCAGCAACACAAAGATTTGAAGTAACAGAGTCATCTGCTGCCTCAATTTGTGTAGAGGCCATAGCAGCACCAGTGAACATAGTAGCAATTGCAACAGTAGCGATAGATTTTACAAGCGTTTTCATAGCACGATTTCCTTATTGGATGACATTGAGTAATGTTTAGTGAATGCACTTGTGTGCAATTTGCTAAACTTACCTAGTCTATTTCAATGACCGCGCCAACTTTTAATTATTCAACCAATTCAAAAGCTTAAACAAAAAACACCAAAAACAAAGCCAACATCACTCTGTGCCAAAAACCATCAAAATACGCTATTGACTAACATTTAGCGATTTTGACCACTACGATTTTTTTTGCCTTTGCAATGAACGTGAACTTGCTACGCACTTTGATAGATATTATCCCAATAATCATCGAGTATAGCGCAAGCCTCACGCAATGGTTTTGCTTTAAATATGTCGTTTGATTGCGAAACAATATTCATACGCACAAGTTTGTTAAGGGCATCGGCCACGTCGAAATCGAGTACGCATTGGTGCTTCTGCATAAACCAGTGCTCAATTTTCTCGTCGAGCTCCTCTGCGCTAATGCCCGCGCTACCGAAGTTAAGCAAAAAGGAATAAGCCAACAGCGCCTCTTTACAATCCTCTTCTTCTGCAGCATCGATAAGGGTGTGAAAAACGCCCGCGTTGTTATCAAGGTTTTTAAAATAGAGATTGTCAGACAAGGCTTTCATAAAGCGAATCTTTCTGTTTTTAAACTTTGTCCACTCTTTGAAAACAAAGCTTCCGAAGACGCCCATACCAATACCAAAGGTCATTAAACTTTGCGTAGTGAGCGTGACTTCTTCATCTCTTAACCCTAACCAAAACGCCACTACTGACGCCATTAAAATAAGCGATGCGCCAAGCTTAGTAACCAATACTACCGTGCCTCCTACTGCCGCCGACGCGCCGATAATCAGCTTATCTAGTGGTCTCATGCGCACTTCGCTGTTGGGAAACAGCATTTCCAAATCGGCTTTTGGGACGTTCTGAAAAAGCTTCACTATGGTTGAGCCGGGCGTAAAAGTAAGTGATTTTCGGTTATTTTGATTAAAGTAATCTGCGTCTTTAAACGTAATGTATACCGCTACGCGATCGTAGTGCGTAAACTCAATTTTTCTTTTTCTTAGCCCCCACCACTGACGGAGTGTTTCGGTTTTAACTGACTCTCCACGTCGGTAAAACACAACATCTTCAAAATCGTCAAACTGTACTTCTAAGCGCACTTTAAATAACGACTCTTCATTAAGCGCTTCTCTTAGGTCTTCGTCAGTGACTTTCTCAAAATTTGCAGCGTCGAGCAGTTCGGCAAAGCCCGACGAAAATGCCTGTTTGCTTGTTTGTAAGTCAGTATGAGTTATTTGACCTATCACCCGAGTATCACGGTTAGGATCAAACAGCGCATAGTTATCTTTAAGGTGTTCTAAACGATTGTGATAATCATAATGAATGCGGCTCACTAAAAGCTTCGCGAACGTGTCGAATTGATTGGCATTCTCTATATTAGGCGATTCAGTAAGGTCTTCGCACAATGTAATAACATCATGCTTTCTAAAAGGAATATAGCGTTCTCGCGTCATTGTATTTTTCTTATTCCCGAGCATAAACAAATGAGGTTATAGCAATGTGGTACAGCAAAGCTAGACTGAACTCAAGTTTCAGTTCCCAGTTTACATCTAAGGTATAAACGTCATCACTTCATAGATATTCATCATTTTATGTGCATCACGATTTGGTATACTTAACCAATGAGTTATCCCGTTCCTGCCAATCAGGTTGAAACCCTGTACGAAATAAAGAAAAGCAAGTTTATTGCTTTTGCTGCCTTTGCGAATTCTCGCGAAAGTGCCATGGCGTTGTTAGACAGCGTTAAACAACAATATCCGGACGCACGTCACCATTGTTGGGCCTATGTATTTGGTAGCCCTAGTATGCCCACTAGTGCAGCGATGGCCGATGACGGTGAACCGAGCGGTACTGCGGGGAAACCGATTCTTAATGTGCTACAACACAAAGACATTGGTGACATCATGATTATTGTCACACGCTACTTTGGTGGCATTAAATTAGGTGCAGGCGGATTAGTACGAGCCTATTCAGCGGCTGCACAGCAAGTAATTGACGAATTAGAGATACGCCAAGAAATAAGCTTAGAAGATGTGTTTGTAGAGGTCGACTTTAAGCATGAACAATTTGTGCGCCACTTGGTAGAACAAGCTTCAGGCGATATAGCACAGTGCGATTATTCCCACTGTGTAGATATGCACATAAAGCTACCTGCCACCGAAGTGGCAGGATTTAAAGCGCACATGGCACCTGTCGCGATGAGTGTAAAGTCGTCGCGTTAGCTAGAGAGTTAAAACTGACTCACGCTATGCCTTATACGTGCCACGGATAGGGTAATTGTTGTCTGGATTTCTTATAAACTCTAACCCTGAAACCAACTGCTCTAGATCGGGGCGTACAAATGGTGCGTTGGCTATTTCAGCAATATGAATCTCGTTATTCTCGTTGAGCACAAATAACGCAGGTTCAGCAAAGTTATGATCCGTTTCTTTTTCTGAACGAGGCGTTGAGATGTAAAGTCCTAGTGTCTCCATGTCTTGCTGAGTAAGGCCGTAAGCAATAGGAAAACTGATGGAGAGATCTTTCATATGCGCTTCAAATTGCGCTTTGCTGTCTCCACTAACAGCGACTAAGTCGACGTTTAATTCTCGTAGCCGACCTTTGAATTCTTCAAGCTTGTTGAGATATTTAGTACAGATTGGACAGTGCTTTCCCCGAAACACTACAACCATTTTCCAGTCACATCCTTCTTGCTTGTCAGCAAGTGCGACAACCTCATCTGAAGACGATTTAACCGTAATATCGGGAAATTGAGTAGCGGGGTGCAATTTCTGTGTATACATATCGAGTTCCTTAGCAATAGTAATTCGTAAATCCTTCACAAAAGCGATGAATGCTTCACTTTTATTTTGAAGTATCATTTATTGCTACGCTGATTCGTCTTAATAGATCGGCACAATGAAGTAGCGCCTACGAAAAGTGTGGTAAAACAGCATGATATTAAAGTACTGTTTACGCCGTTTACTAGTGTGATTGAAAGCGGTGCGCAACACGATTCAGGTAAGTGCAGCCGGTATGTTTAGCACTATATCGGTTAAAATACAGCAGCCAGAAGCCCGTATTTAGTCTGCTTCACTGATTTGTTTTAGACGTGTAGCGCTGTTATCACACCAAAAGCAATTTTCTGCAGGCTTGCGTTTAATCGCTTGGGTAAAAGCCTGCTTAGCCGGTGCATACTGCCCGTTTATAAAATACGCCTCCCCCAGACTGTCCCATAAATTACCGTCGTCGCTGTAGAGTTCGACATTCAGCAGTAACAGGGCTATTGCGTCGTTATATCGTTCATGATCCACTAACCGCAAACCGGCGCGATTCAGAATACGCTTGTTATCAATCTTGCTGGCAAAAGTTTTCTGTATCACTGCCTTTTTGTGCTCAGGGCTACCGGTTGTGTTTAGCGATAGTCCTACGATTTGGCTGGTGATGCCGGTCTCATAGACTGGTAACGGTTCATTTTCAAAAAGGTACTGCTCGATGTAATAAGGCAAGGCCATGGTACTTTCTACCAATGCATTTGAGGCAAACAGGATTAGTATCTTTTCATCAGGCAACCAACGAAAATCAAAGTAGTAGGTTCCATTTGAGCCATTGTGACCAACAAAAGTGGTTTCCCGTGGGGTTGGCATGACTGCCCAGCCATAACCATAGTGGCTGGTGCCCTCCTCGTTTTCTGCTACATGGGGCTCAAAGAGCTGATCGCGGTATTTTGCAGACAACACCGATTCACTCTGTAGCGCTTGTGCCCACAGATACATATCATTCATGGTGGATAGCATGCCGCCATTTCCTTTCAGTGGCCAGGCGATAGCTGTATCCTCAAAGTACTTATCCCGGGTACTACCCGTCTCTACTTCGCCAAACAAATACCCTGCAGCCGCAGGGAGTTCCGCCAATACTGGATTAAGATAACCAGTATGGTACATACCGGCTGGCTCAAACAAGGCCTTTTGAAGGTACTCTTCGTAAGACATCCCGCTTACCAGCTCAATGATCCGCGCCAGAATACTGTAACCAGCATTTGAATAGGCATAGCCTTCACCTGGCGCAAAATAAAGCGGTAAAGCAAACAGCCGGTTAAAGAACTCATCGGTCGGGACGTGTGTAAAATCACTCGCTCCAATGCCATTGGCAATGCCGGCTGAATGGGTAAGGAGCTGATGCAGAGTGATAGCTTGTTTATCTTCGGGCAGGCTGTTAAAAAACCGGCTAATTGGCATTGTAGTGCTTAGTTTGCCCTGTTGTACAAGATGCATCACTGCCGCAGCGGTAAACTGCTTGGTTACAGAACCGATATCAAACAAGGTATCGGCGGTAATAGGCGTACTCCCCTGTCGCTCTGTTTTTCCGTAACCTTTATTTAAACGAAGCTTACCGTCTTCAGCAATTAAAACGGCGCCGCTGAAACCGTTGGTCTCAGCTGTGATTAAATACTGATCGAGCTTATTTAAGCCGGATGCATCGGCGGCTAACACCATGGGGCTGGTTGTTATCACCAGGGCAAGTAGGACTATTTTGAGTAAACGCATTACCAACTCCGTTTCAGGTGCTTTTTAGTAGAGTCGCAGACGCAGACCAAAAAGTTTTTATTGTTGCTGTTGTTGTTTAATCGTCTGCCACTGAGAAACGTAACAGTTGTATAGTGTCTGGTCGAATAGGTAAAAATCAATCTTAAGTGTGGATGCAAATTGTAAACAAGCGTTAATGTCCACGCTTGCCGCTCAAACACGAAAAAGCTAAAAGCATCTGCCGGAACATTTATGAAATTTTATACCGTCAGGTTCTGTCAGCTATGGTTGAGATTACCTCTTGGAAATGTTGCTCTTTCTGAAAGTAAAAAAGCAGCCCTAGGGCTGCTTTGATTTTTTGTCTTTCGCAATTACTACTGAGAGAATTATTACTGAACGTAACCCTCGTTAGCTTTCACCGTCAGTGGGTGATAGCCCGGCTTCGCTTCTTCAAACGCACGTTTTGCAAAGGCTTTGCCTTCTGGCGTTTTAGACAGTTCGCGATAAAGCGGCTTAACCAGCTTATTACGACCAATAGTGACTAAGTAGCTATATAAACGTTCAAAGGCAGGTTGGTAGTTGTTCTCAACTGCAATCATTAGCCAGCTGTGCGCTATTTCATTGTTTTGCGTTGACGTTAATGAGAATGCAGCATCCAGCTCTGCAAGCTGCTCTGCACTTAGCGACTTTGGCATGTTGTTAAGGAAGTATAACCACTCATGCACTGTCCACTGTGCAGTATCAATATCAGCCGCTTTCACTTCACCGGCTAGCCATGCATTGCGCGTAGTGTCTATTTTTGCAAAAGCATCTGATTCAGGCTTAGGGGCACCTTCTGGAATACCCGGCTCGAATATCCAAGTGTTAATACGCTTGGCATCTAGCTTAGATGGATACTGTTTTAGTAAGGTATCTTCTAAGTAAGTAATAAAGGTATCGGTTGTAATGCTCTTGAACGCGAAGTCTTTAAAGTATTGCATTAAGAATGCATCAAAGTTTTCACGACCAATCTTGTGCTCAATTTCGCGTAAAAACAACGCGCCTTTTTCATAAGGGATATTTGAAAATACGTCGTCAGGATTACGGCCGCGTAAGTCGATTGCCAGTATCTCATCGTTGGCGTCTAGCGCAGCAACATCATTTTGTAAGTCTTGGTATCCCAATACCGCTTCTTTCTTGAAACGATCATGACCGTAGATCATTTCCATAATGCGATAGGTTAAATAAGTGGTGAAACCTTCATTTAGCCAAAGATCGCGCCACGTTGCATTAGTTACGGTATTGCCAGACCAACTGTGTGCAAGTTCATGTGCAATTAACGACACTAAGCTCTTATCACCCGCGATAACGGTTGGGGTGATAAAGGATAAACGCGGGTTTTCCATGCCGCCAAAAGGGAAAGAAGGAGGAAGAATTAACAAATCGTAGCGATCCCATTGGTATGGACCATATGTTTCTTCGGTCACTTCTAGCATGGCTTCAGTGTCTTCAAACTCTCTTGCCGCGCTTTCTAACAATGCAGGTTCAGCATATACGCCCGTGCGCTCGCCCATTGCTTTAAACTCTAGGTCGCCAATAGCTAACGCAATAAGGTATGACGGAATAGGCTGAGGCATAGTGAATTCGTACTCACCGTCGCGCTCTGTTGTTGGATCATTTGAAGCACTCATTACAGCCAATAACGATTTCGGCGTTTTGATCGTGGCATCATAAGTAACGCGCACTTGAGGCGAGTCTTGAAGTGGAATAAAACTACGCGCATGCACGGCTTGTGCTTGGGTAAACAAGAAAGGGTGTTGTTTACCGGCAGTTTGCGCGGGAGTTAACCACTGTACACCCGACGCCTCTGGCGACGTTGAATAAGCTACCGTTACACTGTTTACGCCTTCTGGTAGTGTAATTGAAAGCGGTGTACCTAAATCATCATCAACCTTGCCCATTTCAAATGCGATATCGCTACCTTGCGCCGTTACACTCTTGATATTGAGTGCACGCGTATCAAGCACAAGTGTGTTGTTCTCAGGAGCAGTGCGTTCAACGTCTAAGGTCACTTCACCAATAAGCTGTTTGGTATTGAAGTCTGCTGTAAGGTCGATAGTTAAATGCTTTACTCGAACTTCGTCTGGATTAGCAAAGGAGTGATAATCAACACCAGAGGCAATCTCAGCGTGTGAGTTCAACGCTTGGTCTGTACCCTTTGTTGTATCTTGCGAGGTATTTTGAACAGCGCTATCTTTGGCGCCTTGCGCTTGAGAGGCGACGTCGCTACTTTCGCTGCAAGCAAAAAGTACTGGCATGCTTATACATGCTGCCAGTAATCCATATTTATTCATGTGACTTCCTTAAGGTAGTGATAACACGGTTTATGTTATCAAGCCTTTAGGAATCACGCGAATATAAAGCGACCATTACACGAATAGTACGATGTATTTACTTAACTGAAATCTCTACTTCGATGTTGCCGCGAGTAGCGTTTGAGTAAGGGCAAACCTGATGCGCAGTGTCAACGAGTGCCTGTGCTTGCGCCTTGTCCATGTCGCCTAAATCAACCGTAAGTTTAACCGCAATAGCAAAGCCTTGCTCGATAGGACCGATGGATACGTCACCCGTTACATTAATGTCGTCGGCCAATTTAATTTTCTGTGCCGCAGCCACGTGCTTAAGCGCACCAATAAAACACGCAGAGTAACCCGCTGCGAACATTTGCTCAGGGTTAGTACCCTCTCCGCCTGCACCGCCCAGCTCTTTTGGTGTAGACAGTTGAAGTGATAGCTTGCCGTCACTTGATTTTGCCGTACCTTCACGACCACCCGTCGCAGTTGCTGTGCCGGTATAAACCACTTGTTGAAGCTTGTGCATAAGTGCTCTCCTTTCGTTCATTAATTTGGTGCGCTTGGCATACTAAAACTTACCTTACCAAACCCACATATTTTGCATGCAAAATAAATTAACACTATCCCATCTTGCAGATCAAGTACTTTGCATGCAAAATATAAAATCATTTTTTAACGAGGCCGTACCATGTCTGAACTCCTAAAATTAGAAAATCAGCTGTGTCATCGGTTTTATACATTGTCGAATGCCTTTACACGGGCATACCGGCCCTTGCTGAAAACCCTTGATATAACCTACCCTCAGTACGTCACGTTAATGGCGCTTTGGGAAAACGACGATATCACTATCGCGAACTTGTTAGAGGTCACTGATATTGACGGTGGCGCCATGTCGCTTATCTTAAAGAAGCTTGAAGCAAAGGGCTTTTTAACCGTCATTAAAGACGACAACGACAAACGCGTGCGACGGGTAAAACTTACGACCGAAGGTATAGCGAAAAAAGCGGTTGCTGAAGAAGTTCCCACACAGATGCTATGTAAACTGCAGGGGATGACCAAAGAGGAAAGCCACATGCTAAGAGACTTACTTGATAAGCTCGGTGGATGTTTTTCGCAATCAGCCTCTGACGATAACCTGTAAAATGTCACTGCATTGTCATCACATTTTGCGCTAAGTTTGCTATTATCAACGTATTGAGCGAACAAGTGTTCGCCTAAAAAGCGTGTTTTTTCTAACATTATTTTGCGATTAGATGTATCAACGCACGCTACAAGGCAAAACAGCACTTAGCAATATTAGCAATATTAGCAATGTCATTAGCAATATCAGTGGAGCCAGCATGACGACTTCAAATGCGTTTACGCAAACTGCAAATGCCGCAAAAGAAAAAGCGAAGCAAATTCCCGCCAAAGCGTATTCTGTTGTGGAAGAATGGCTCAATAGCATCAGCCATGGTGCGGGATTAATTGCGGCCATTGTTGGTTTGGTTTTTATGCTCTATCGAGCCGACAATACGCTAGAGTTGACCACCGCTGCCATATACGGATCTACGCTGATATTAATGTTCCTAAGCTCTACCTTGTATCACGCCATTTCACATCACAAAGCCAAAAGCTGGCTTAAGCTTTTTGATCATAGTGCAATCTATTTGTTGATAGCAGGTACTTACACACCTTTATTACTTGTATCCATAGGTGGCGTATTGGGTATCACTATGACAGCCATTATTTGGTGCTTAGCCATTGCGGGTGTTGCCTTTAAACTTGTGGCACAGCATCGCTTTCCTAAAGTGTCGGTAATGACCTATCTATTAATGGGATGGATAGCATTAGGGCTTATTTATCCGCTCTACATGGCACTACCCGGCGCAGGGCTATGGCTATTGGTAGCAGGCGGTTTGTGCTTTAGCGTAGGCGTATGTTTTTACGTTGCCAAAAAAGTAAAGTACACTCACGCCATATGGCATGTGTTTGTCATCGGTGGTTGTAGTTGTCACTACTTCTCTATCTACTATTTTGTGGTATGACTGCACAGTAAAGTCAATTGTTGTAAACCTTAAAAGGCGAGTATTACTTCGTGGAATCGATGCAAGATACATCAGAAAAGCAACCCAGTATTGCTTGGTTTTCCCTTGGTGCAGGCAAGATCTGCCTTGGAAAGAAACCCACTGATGATGTATATCCTCGTCTAAAAAGTTTAGGGGTTACACACCTTGCTACAGTACAAACCAGTGAAGAAGATGCGCCTAGAATACGAGATGGTGCTTTAGCGGCGGGTCTTGAATGGCTATGGGTGCCGTTCCTTCACCCTTCTGCAAAGTCACCTACTGAAGATGTTCACCTGCATCAGTACCTTCACGAACTATCTCAAATATTAAGTGAAGGTGCGCGTATTTATTTACATTGTGATGGTTCGCAGCACCGTTGCAGCCTGCTTTTCTACGCGCTTTGTCACTACCGCCGAGTACCTTCTAACAGTGCTTATAGCGCGCTTCATAGTTTTGGTGCAAATGCCGCTAACGGGTTGTTGCGCTCTGAATTAGCGTGGGCAGCGGAACTTGGTCACACTGCGCCACGCATTTAGATTACTGCATTAAAAGCTATACACATCGGCATTAGCGAGTAATTTATTCGCATCTATTTTTTCTTGTACGCACTTCACAATATCCGTGCGCGTGAACACATAAATTCTGTCTTTACGCTGGTTGTTTTCACTGCTATCAAAGTCTTTTAAAACCATACTAATGTGTTCATTGTCTGGCAAGCCGCGAAGTCCCGACCCAAAGCGACAAAGGGTATCGCTCATGCCCACTTCAAACCCGGCTAAGAAGCGCTTATAGGCTTGCTGCTGCTTTTCTTTGCGCTCAGCAAGTTGTTTCTCCTGCTGTTTCTCTAACGCTTTTAGTTCTTCTTTCATTGACTTCGCTTTAGCCTCAACTTTTGCAAGTTTTTGCTGAGACATTTCTTTTTCAGCTAATAGTTCCTTTTTTCTTTCCTCATCAGCATGACGAAGTTCAAACGTAATGTCGCGAAGCTGACGTTCAGCTTCTCTTGATTCCCATGCCATCTCTCTTTGCATAGCGCGCAAATCTCTCACTCGCTCATGGCTTTCAGAGAAGGCCTCGGCAAAACGCATACTCGTTGCATCAGCATAAGCCTCCCATTCCCGCGTGGCTTCAAATACAATATCATCAATGTTTTCAAGCGAGCCTGTTAAGTTGGGTGTTGGTGGCTCTGGCGGCGCTGGTGGCGTCACTACTACCAGTCCTTCAACCATGGTTTCAATATCTCGTATCCAAGAGCTGCTTTGGCCGCGAACATTCAACGTAAATACCGCACCCTGTCCAGCTAAATAGCTCGTTTCTATGTTACTTACGCGCCAATTATCTGAAGATACATTTTGACGTAGCGACGTTTTTAGCACGCCGGACATAATTTCTAGTTCGTTAGCTAACTCATCATACTTTGCTGTGTTTTGAGCAAAGGCCAAACTACCCGTGGTGCATAGCACTAATGCGGTTAATAAACGTTTCATAATTCCACCTATCTGTCTAATCTTTAGGTTTAGTCTTCTAACGAAGGCTGCGTGTTGTTTACCGGATAAGAAGATGCTCCTGCGCCACTTGCACCACTTGGCGTAAGCACAGCACTGTACCCCATCTCCATATCATCAATTTCATCTTGAAGTCTGCTGAACTGTCGTGCATAAAAACGCTGATCGTCTATGCGCTGATCGTTAATAAACTTCAATAGTTCTGCAAAATCTTGCTTGCGCTCTTCGCGGCTAGAAGCCAGCAGATATTTGGTCAACTCCGCGCTATTTTGCTGTTGCTGACTAGACAATGCTTGAGCGTACTCTTTAAACAACGACTGATTAGCCTGCTGATAGAATTCTCGCTGTTCGCCCAATGCTTCAGCGACTTTTTTAGCAACAAGTTCATCAATGTCATTTTGATCCATAGTCGGCTGTGAAGGTTGCTTTGTGCTTTGCGAGAAGGTAAGCGCAATACCACTATCGTTAAATGATAATTGCGCTCCACTTAGCACCACTACCATTGCACAGGCAGACATTGCCATTGCAATGCCTGGTAGCGAGAACCATGGGCTTTTATCAGCACGAGGATTGCTACCGAAATACGTTGCCTCTTTATTCCACTGTGGCACAGGTGGGGCAGCAAAATTGTCTGCAAAGTTGTTAAGCATTTCGCTGGTTTCAACTCGGGCTGCAAATTCACTGTCTGTTTCAACAAGCTCATCAAATACAGCTTGTTGCTCTTTGCTTAGTTCGCCGTCAATAGACGCAGCGAACAGCGCTTCTTTTTCTTGTAAAGTCATTGCTCTAACTCCAACTTTAACTTAGCTAATGCAGCATACAATCTAGATTTCGCCGTATTGGTAGAGATGTCCATTTGCTCGGCTATTTCTTCAAACGTGAAGTGCCCAAAGAACTTTAATTCGACCACGGCTTTTTGGCTTAAACTCAATTGCTGCATTGCTTGCGTCAATGCGCGACTCTCTCTGTTACTGTTGAGTTGCATTTCAGGGCACGGCGCTTCGCTTATTGGCGTGGCTACATCGTCAATGTCGGTATGTGGACGGCGTTTTCGATATAGCTCAACACAGCGACAATGGGCAATGCGATACAACCAACTCTTAAAACTACCCTCGCCCTTAAAGCAAGCGAGGCTGCGAAACACAGAGATAAATATCTCTTGCATTAAATCTGCGGCGTCGTGGCTATTTCCTGTCATGCGAAGCCCGTATTGATACATGGCTGATTCGTAGCGAGAAATAAGCGTAAACCACGCTTTTTTGTTTCCTTTTAATGCCTGTTCCACGAGTTTTTCATCTCGTTTCGTAAACACGGCGTTCCCCGTTTTGTTGTTGATCTCTTTAACTTAATCATTAAGTCGAGGACGTGGGTAAAAAAGTTTGTACTTTTTTGCTTTTTTTTGGAAAAAAGAGTGAATTGGGCAAATACGTGGATGGCGTGTCAGTATTAACACGCCGTAAAAATGATTTGCTAGGGTGTGCTATTTAAGCGTTGGAATGGGTAGTAATGGAGAAATGATTTCACCGATACGACGGAAAAGCTGCATACGTGTTGTACCCGAACGCCATACTAAACCAATTTCTCTATATCCCTGTTCTTCTGCAGGAAAGCTCTTTAGGCCCGTGTGCTCTAAGATAGATTGGTTTAATGCAAGCTCTGGCAAAAAGGTATACCCCATTTTACTGTTGGCTAACTGCACTAACGTGTAAAGGCTACTTGCAGCGACTTTACTGATTTGTTCGCTATGCTGCAGGTTACATGCACTCACCGCATGTCCTGTCATACAGTGCTCTTGCTGTAATAAAAATATGCTTTTCTTTGGCAGTGTTGAAATATCAACTGGGTTTGGCAGCTTTTCAGCCATTTCCTCATGGGCTATTAAGTGAAATGGGTCATGACCAAGAATCATTTGCTTACACCCAGGCGTTTCCATTGGCAGTGCAAGAATAAGTAAGTCTAAACGTCCATCGGTAAGCTGCTGTAATAGCTTCTCGGTAGTATCTTCTTGCATTTCCAGGTTAATTTCAGGCAAGAACGCATTGAACGCTCCCATCATACCTTCAAATAAGAATGGTGCAATTGTGGGTATAACACCTAACTTCAGTGTGCCACGCTGCCAATTGCCAGCATTTTGCGCATATTCCACCAATTCACCGGCTTCTTGAAGCAGTACTTTACTGCGCTCGACAATGTCTAAACCCAACGAAGTGAATACAAATGTTTTATGCTCACGCTCTAGTAATTGACTACCAAAATGCTCTTCTAGGTTTTGAATTGCGGTGCTTAGTGTCGACTGGCTCACATTACAGCGTTGCGCTGCTCTGTGAAAATGCTGTTCTTGGTGAAGCGTAACTAAGTAATGTAGGTGCTTAAGATTCGGCCACTTCATAGGCTTCTCACAGTAAAATAAAAATGAATTAAAATAGAAAGGTTTAATCTAACATAAAGATTATAAACAACCCAACTCTAACTCGCGCCCCATGCACACAGTAACAATCTTTACCGTTTTAAGAATTCGTCAAGCGGTGGCTGGAAAGTGCAGAAAAGTAGGGTTAGGATAAATACAGTCAGTGTATTCTCGCTTCAAGCAAGCTCGTAGTGGATTGCTGTTCTACTACTTAATCTTTTTGCCACAGAGGACGCCATGAAAGGCCATTATAAGAATATTCTATGTGTCTTAACCGACTCCCATCGTCAAGATGATACCGTGGCACAAGCCATTCATATCGCAAAGGCCCACCAAGCCAATCTTACTATTATGCTTTCTTTGGAAGCATTACCACCTAATGCCAGTATGGTGATGGAATCTTTTTCCTATATTGATTCGCAGCAAACTATGGAGACGCAGGCAAATCATTGGCTTAGCGAACAGGCCGAAAGTTGGGGCAAGCAATACCATGTATCGACTCAAGTGACCGTCGGCCAGCCCCTTATCGATGTAGTGAGCTATGTGCTTGAATACAAGATCGATTTAGTGATTAAGCGTGCAGAGGAAAGTTTTTTGGACAAGCTGTTTGGCAGCTTAGATATGCGCTTGTTTAGAAAATGTCCATGTCCAGTATGGATTATCAACCACCAGCCGCGCAGCCAGTACAAAAATGTTGTTGCGGCACTCGATTTAAACTACCACTATCCCGAACATGAAGTGGCGATACGACGCGATCTAAACCGCGATATTTTGCGTCATGCAAGCCAAATAGCGCTGTTGGAATTTGCACAACTTCACATTGTACACGTGTTCGATGCGGTGCCCGAAAATATTGCAAGAGATGGTTTTATTACCGTAGATAACGATCGCATGGAAACCGACCTTGCTAAAATCCATTCAGAGCGTGAAGAAGAACTCGATAGCCTGCTCGCGGAACTTGGCGAAGAGTTAGATGTCGATGTACTTGATTACCTTAAACCGCAAAAACACATTGTGCATGGTTACCCGCGAAGAGAAATAGCCGCCACAACAACGTCACTTGATACTGATGTTATCGTTATGGGGACCGTTGCACGCTTAGGCGTTCCAGGCTTTATTATGGGTGGAACCGCTGAGGAAACGATTCATCAGCTAAAATGCGCAGTAGTAGGCGTTAAACCGCGTGGTTTTGAAACGCCAATTGCAGTGAAAAAATAAACGGGTTGTATGCTTGTTCGCGTTCAGTAGCAATGCGATAAGGCAAATACACCACAAATAAAAATGCCGCCAGGGTTCCCCTTAGCGGCATTTTTGTATTCTCGGCATTCCGATGGATTGTGTTTTTTACGATTATTCTACGCCAAACGCGGCTTTCAAAATGAAGAAGAAAATAATCGACAATATTGCTCCAGCCGGAAGCGTAACTATCCAAGACACCACGATATTTCTAACAATACCCAGATTAAGTGCCGAAACGCCTCGCGCTAAACCTACACCCAACACTGCACCAACCAAGGTTTGAGTTGTTGAGATAGGTAAGCCAGTACCCGATGCAATAACAACTGTACATGCAGCAGCAAGCTCTGCGGCAAAGCCTCTACTTGGTGTTAAATGCGTAATACCTTGACCAATAGTTTTGATAACGCGATGGCCAAACAGCGCCAGACCGGCAACAATGCCCAGACCGCCTAACGGTAATATCCAAGGAGCAAGTGTCGCACTTGAGTTTATTTCACCACCGCTGCTAACCACACTTACTACCGCAGCGAGTGGCCCGATAGCGTTGGCCACATCGTTTGAGCCATGCGCAAATGCCATACAGCACGCGGTAACCACCATAAGAAGTGCAAACACTTTTTCCACATTGGCTGCTTGTAAATCAGCGTCCTCTGAACCACTGAATTTCATACGGCCAATAAACCATTTTCCAAGAAACGCCAGCAATACAGCAATGCCAATAGCAAGCAAGTATCCGTTAGTTGCGCTTAGTTCCAGGCCTACGTGCTTTAGACCTTTCTTGATGGTAACAAGCGACATTACAAAGCCTGCCAACGCCATATAGAAAGGCACATAACGCTTTGCATTCTCAAAAGGCGATTGAGTCTGGAAAATGAGTTTGTGTGCACTCATAAAAATAAGGTACGCAATGACACCGGATATCGCAGGAGTGACTACCCAGCTCCCCACAATACCGCCCACTTTATCCCATGAAACGGCATCCATGCTTACGCCTGTTGCCGTAAACCCGATAATTGCCCCTATAATAGAATGGGTAGTAGATACTGGCCAACCCAACCATGACGCCACAGCAAGCCAAATACCGGCTGCTAACAATGACGAGATCATACCCAATACTAAATATTCAGGTATATCTATGAAATAAGTAGAGTCGATAATCCCTTTTCGAATTGTCGAGGTTACTTCCCCACCTGCAAGGTAGGCACCAGCAAACTCGAATATCATCGCGATGATAATTGCTTGTTTTATAGTTAAAGCTTTAGAACCTACTGACGTACCCATTGCGTTAGCAACGTCATTCGCTCCAATACCCCATGCCATGACGAAACCAACGCCAGCGGCAAGAAGAATAAGAATTAGGCCGTAACTTTCAAAAAATTCCACGGATAATCGCTCCCGATCTAAACGCGATTTAGGCTGGATGCTACATGATTACGTAGCATGGTCTCTGGGCCACATAGGCTAGAGACAAAAGTTAAAGACAAATTGTGTTTTATCATAAGGTTCGATTAAATTTTGCACGATCTGTTCTTGGCTGCGGCGCATGATAACGTAATCGTCTTCGAAGCCATAGTGAAAATCACTGAAAAACGATAAAAGAGTACTGAATTATTACTATGCGATGATAAAACAACCAAATATTGCAGTTTTATGACATATAAATTTCACTGCAGATTGAATTTAGACTAGTCAACGCAAAATTGCGTTGACCAATTGGACAAGATTACGTCAAATCTTCTATCTTTTGCTGAATATTTTCCAGTGGCGTGTGACGAACATCAGTGCCTCTTGTTAAGTACACAACGTACTCGCACACGTTTTTACACCTATCACCAATACGTTCTAATGAGCGCAATGCCCAAAGCACATCAAGCCAGTCTTGCATGTCTTCGGTACTCTTTTCCATCTCGTGGGTGGTGTAAGTCAGTAGCTTCTTGTACTCACTGTCGATTCGGTTATCTTGATCGTATACCGCTAATGCGGCGTCTTCGTCTTGCCGAGCAAACGCATCAAACGTACCGCGCATCATTGCTGCGACACGTTCACCTATTAGTAGCATACTGCTTCTGATAGTGTCTGAAGAAGGTAGTTTGTTTCGTGTAACCAGTTTGGCAATGCGTTCAATTTCATCACCCATTCTTTCTATATCGGTAATGGCTTTAGAAATCGTCATGATTAGACGTAAGTCACTGGCAGTAGGATGGCGTTTGGCAATAATACGCAAGCATTCTTCGTCAATTTGCACTTCCATCGAGTTGATTTTTAAATCGTTAAGTACAACTTTTTCTGCTAAGCCTGCGTGATTATGTTTAACCGCTTTAAGCGTATCTACGAGCTGCTGCTCTACTTCGCCACCCATAGTAAGTACTGAATTACGCAAGTTTTCCAGTTCTATGTTAAACGTACCAGAGATGTGAGTATTTAAAGCAACTTGGCGCATTTCACTGCCTCTTCTGACTGTTTAGACCCGACGCGCTTGCGTTGAGTACACTTTTCCCATGACCACTTGTAAGATGACTTACCAAGTAACTAGCCATAGCGTCCGGTAATGTAATCTTCTGTTTGTTTCTTATCAGGCATCGTAAACAACGTATCGCTATCAGCGTATTCCACCAATCTTCCCTGGTGGAAAAACGCGGTATAGTCACTCACACGCGCTGCTTGTTGCATATTGTGCGTCACAATAATAATAGTGCATTGCTTTTTTAATGAATCCATCAACTCTTCAATAAACAAGGTGGTGAGTGGATCCAACGCTGATGTAGGTTCATCTAATAGCAAAATATCGGGTTTAAGTGCCAACGCTCTGGCGATGACAAGACGTTGCTGCTGTCCCCCCGAAAGTACGTGGGCAGATTCGAACAACCGGTCTTTTACCTCGTTCCAAAGGGCCGCCTGTTTAAGTGCACCTTCAACAGCATCATCTAAATGACGTCGCACTTTAATGCCTTGAAGCTTTAATCCATAACATACGTTTTCGTAAATGCTCATAGGAAACGGGTTTGGACGCTGAAATACCATTCCCACTTTGGTTCTAAGGCGTGACACATTGACTTTTCGACTGTTGATATCTCTACCATCAATGATGATTTCTCCGCTGTATTTGCAGCCGTCGTACAAGTCATTCAAACGGTTAAAACAGCTGATCAACGTCGATTTTCCGCAACCACTTTGCCCAATTAAAGCGGTGATTTTATTTTTTGGTATACGCATGCTGATATCATCTAGCACATGCTTGTTACCAAACCATAAGTTGAGATTTTTAACCTCAACTGCGGTTTGCTCTTCGCTTATATCATTGACGTTAAGCGTATGGTGTTCAAACAACTTAAGCATGATTATCCTTTAAGATAGCGTCTGCGTAAGCGGGTTCTGAGAATGACCGCCAGTATATTCAGTACAAAAACAACCAGTAATAGCAATAAACACGCAGCAAACATCATGCTGGCACTTTTACCATCGGTTTGACTGTGAAAAGCACCGTCGTAAATAAGCACGCCTAGGTGCATAAACTGCCTATCTAAATGCAAATAGGGAAATTCGCCATCAATAGGTAAACTTGGTGCAAATTTGACAGCCCCTACCAACATAAGTGGTGCAACTTCGCCAGCAGCCCGTGCAATTGCCAGTATTACGCCAGTCATGATCCCCGGTGATGCAATGGGCAGTATGGTTCGTACAATAGTTTCCATTTTTGTCGCGCCCAAGGCATAACTTCCCGCTTTTAACCCTTCGGGCACCCGTCGTAAACCTTCTTCTGTCGCCACAATAACCACTGGCAATGTCAAAATAGCCATTGTTAACGCTGCCCAAAACACACCGGGACTCCCCATGGTGGGTGCAGGTAGTTTGTCGCTAAACAATAGCTCATCAATACTGCCACCTAAGGTGTAGACAAAAAAACCTAGACCGAATACGCCATAAACGATTGAGGGTACGCCAGCCATGTTACTAACACTTACCCGTATTACGGTAGTGAGCGCATTGTGAGGCGCATACTCGCTTAAATATATTGCCGCGAGCACGCCAAATGGCGTTACGATAATGGTCATCAAAAACACCATTAACACCGTACCAAACAATGCTGGGAACACACCGCCTGACGTATTCGCTTGCTTCGGTGAGTCCGTTAGGAAAACACCAATTTCACTTAAGACCACTTTCCACTTTTCAAACGTGCTCAGTCGGCTTACAAAATCTACGTCTTGAATGCGGGATATGGGCAGTGAGAAGCTGCTGCCACCTGCAAAGGCAACCTGAAGCTGATATTCATTGCGCCTTGCCTCATACCCTAACACTTCAGTTTGGTAATACTTAAACGTAGCGACCAATTTTTCTCTGGCTGGCGCGTCGTCATCAACATTGCGAATATCAAACTCAGAGAGTGCCTCGTGAATAGGCGCTAAATGCTGTGTATTTATCGTTTCTATCTGTTCGGTAATCAGCGCGACGTCATCTGCAATAGCATCGAGTGTCGAAAGCGGTGCGCGGTCGTTCTCTGGTGTAATAATGTATTGGGGTATCGCAAGCACCCTTCGGCCATCGTTGAGTTTGATTTCAGCACTGTTAAATGCCAATACCATTTCATCCAGATCTCTTCTTTCAATTCGCATTTGCGAACCATATGGGAAACGCTCATTTGAGTACTTTAGAGTAACTTCAGAGTCTGATGCATCGTCGTACACATTGGCCAATACTGAATACTTTCCTTCTTCGCCGGTCATCGTGATTCGATAAATAGGCTCAGGCCAAAAATACGCCGTCCCCCGATAAGTGATGAGGATCAGTACGCTAACCAATGCGATCAGCAACAAACTCGTAAAGAATGCCGTTAAACTGATAACGAGTGATTGTCGTTGAACAGGGTTTAAGCCTGTAAGAGAAGGATTAGCCAATGAAGACCCTCCCTTTAATGCGTTGACGCATTAGCTCGGCAGCAGTATTTACCAAAAAGGTAAATGCAAACAAAATACAGGCCGTAAAAAAGAGAATTTGATAGTGTGCTGACGACACATCTGCCTCAGGAAGCTCGATAGCTAAGTTCGCAGTAAGTGCTCGCAAACCTTCAATTAATCCCCAGCTAGATATTGGCGTATTTCCCGTCACCATAAGTACTATCATTGTTTCGCCAAATGCACGCCCAAACCCCAACATGATTGCCGCTACTATGCCCGGTAGCGCTACATGAATAACCACATGCAACAAGGTTTGTAATCGGGTAGCCCCTAGGGCAAACGATGCGTATTTAAGGTCATTCGGAACACCATTAATTGCATCTTCGGCCAATGAATAAATACTCGGAGAGATAGCCACGCCAAGGGCAAGAGCAACAACAATTGTCGTTTTACCTATTGGACTTTCTGATTCAGCAGCAAGCAAGGTAAAACCATCAACGCCTAACAATGAGAAAATTAACGACGGTGCTAATTCAACGCTTATGTAACCTAAAACAAACACGCCGCCCACCGCAAAGAGTAACTCTGCTCCATGTCTAAAGCGTTTTGGAAGCAGTTCAGCCACAGGACGTTGAACTACCGCTACACCGATAAGCACAAATGGAATGACGACAAGGAAGAAGCCGAATGAAAACAAAAATTGCTCGGCTTTAGGCGATAACCAAATAGCGGCAATAAAACCAATTAAAACACTTGGGATTGCTTCTAAGAGCTCGATGGCAGGCTTAAGTACATTGCGCAACTTGCTCTTAGCGAAAAATGCCGTGTAAATAGCCGCGCCAATCGCAACAGGAATGGCGATAAGTAATGCCAGTAACGACGCTTTAATACTGCCAATTAATAACGGCGTAAGACTAAATTTAGCCTCTTGATAGTCAGATGCACTAGTAGTTTGCCAAACCGTTTCATCGTCATGATACCCCTCGTAGTGCTGAGGGCTAAATAGTGAAGACCACGTTGTTATGCCACTTAAATCATTTCCCTGCCAGATAGTAAGTGAGTTATGGGTATTGCCATAAAGCTTATCGCCATACCACGCCAACGCATTGGCCTGCGTTTTTATCTTCTGTGCCGTTACCACTTCTCCAGACACCCGATTGATAAGCAAAATACGATGCTTATTGGTAAGAATGGCAATCAAGTTCATGCTGGCGTGCTCAGCTACATCAAGCACGTTTTCATTTTTGTTAAGCACAAGCTCGTAAGTCTTCTCGAAACGGCTGCCTAGTTCGTCTCTCACCACCACCCAACGCGACACAGTTTGGTTAAGGGGATTGGCGAGAAAAAACGTTCTCTGCTTTTCTAAACCAAATAACCTCATATCACTGTTAAACGCAATAACACCTCTGGTAGCGTTGCTCAGTGTACTGCCTTCATCGCGCAAACGATTTATCATCAATGCGCTACCTGATTGAATTAATACGCTTTCGCTACCTGGCATCAATAGATAGCGGGGCGAGCTTGCAAAACTGCGGTCTATGACATTGGTAGGTTGCTGACGGTTTATCCATCTGACCCACAGTCCGTCAGCATGCTCTATAGCAACCACAACCCACTTGGCAGACAGTGCAATACGCCATGCGCTTCGCTGCTCCCATCGCTTTTTAGGAAGTGCAAACGCAATAAAATTTGTCATCTGAGACTGCGATAAATCCGCAATATCATTTTGCCCTGTCGCACTTTTGCCCGTATTAAAATAGCGAACAGGCAAGATCCTGACCTGTGCGTTAGGCGATACGTCTACAATAAAGTTTTCACCCATTAAGCTTAATGTTGTCAACTCGTACTCACAGGGTCTGATGTAATCGTGTTGGCTTAAAAGCGTATTGTTTGAAAGCGTACTTAGACTTAATCGACAATCCTGTTTTCTGACTAAGATGGGCTGCCCGTTAACCACGTCGCCAGCGCGCAAAATACGCTGACCGTTGTCTACAGAATGAGTAGCAATAGGAGTAAGGCTTGGAATATACGCTAAGGGTAGCGCTTGGCTTATAAGATGGGTAATAAGAATAACCAGAGTAAGCAGCACTAGGCCACCAAACCCAGTAACAACATAACGTGACCACTTGTCGTTACGTTGGCGCTTTTTGTTAATGCTGTCGCTGTCGAAACTCATTAATAATTCTTATTTATTGAAATTCTTCTTTTAAAAGAGAATTCGGCGAAAATTGCACTGGTGAGCAGTGTAAGTTTTGTTATGCTAATAGCAAGTGAAAGTTTATCACATACCCTATGCGCACTTTCTGATGCGCTATGGTATTACCCTGCAAGAAGACGATCAAAGTTTTTCTTATTTAACCCGCTAAGGAGCGCCGCATGCAATCATTAGTTATAAGCATTATGGGTAAAGACAAGCCTGGCTTGGTAGATTCGCTGGCAAAGTGTGTTTATAAACATCAGGGCAACTGGCAAGGCTCCAGCTTTGCTCACATGGCTGGCATGTTTACTGGCTTTGTGGAAGTACACGTATCTGAAGATGAAAAGCAAAACCTCATCGACGCTTTAGATTCGATTAAGGATCTTTCTGTTCAATCTGTTGCAGTAGCAACGAGTGGCGAAACCAACTCGACCAAACTCACTGTTGATGTCATGGGTAACGACAAGACAGGTATCGTTCAAGAGCTTACATCGGTACTCAATCAGTTTAATTTGAACATAGTGACGTTTTCTTCTCATTGCGAAAGCGCACCGAACTGGGGAAGCTTAATCTTTAAAGCAAAAGCCGAAATAGCCGTACCAGCAGATTTTGATGACGACGCGCTACAAGATGCGCTTGAAGCGCTCGCAAATGACTTGGTAGTTGATATAACTGCTAAGCGCTGAGAGTGAGTTAACTGCTGCACATCGCGCCAAATATGTGCGCGCTGTCACAGTAGTGTCACTGACTGATGGCAGTCTTTGACCATTTTTATGAACGTAAATTGAGACATTATGGATAGCGACGTTTTATATTATCCCAAAGAATTGAGTTGGCTGGCGTTTAACGAACGCGTATTGCAAGAAGCCGCTGATAAAAATAACCCTGCTGTTGAGCGCATTCGCTTTTTAGGAATCTATTCAAATAATCTCGATGAGTTTTATCGTGTTCGTGCCGCCGACGTTAAACGTCAAATTACCATTGCACAAAATGACGGTAATGAAGAAGAAGCACAACGCCAAACTGAGCTAATGGCCCAAATTCAGAAAAAAGTGGTGCAACTTTCTGAAAAATTCGACCAGATCCACAAAGATGTTGTACGCGCACTCGCACGCTACAATATTCATATTCTGCGCAAAGACGATTTAGACGATTATCAAAAGCAGTGGGTGCGCAACTTTTTCGTAAACAAAGTGCTTCGCCATATCGCGCCTATTCTCATTGACAAAAAAACCGACTTACTGAGCCGCTTAAACGGCAACTCGGTGTATTTATATGTGGCACTAAGACGAGCAGAACGCAATCCAAAGTTTGCCGTTATTCAGGTACCCACATCTGAAATGTCGCGCTTTATGCTTATTCCTCCACAGAAAAGCCGTAAGAAGAAAAGCATTATCATGCTTGATGACATGATTCAGCTTTGTATTGAAGATATATTTCGCGGTTTCGTGAAGTTTGACGAAATAGAAGCCTTTTCGTTCAAAATGACACGAGACGCAGAATATTCCATCAACGAAGAAATCGACGAAAGCTTCGTTGAAAAGATGTCAGAAAGTATGAAGCAGCGTCTTATCGCTGAACCTGTTCGTGTCATATACGACAATGATATGCCACAAGATATGCAGCAAGATTTGCGTAAACGTTTGAAAATCACCAAACTGGATACCATGCATGCGGCTGGTCACTACCGCAACTTTAAAGACTTTATTGGCTTTCCCAACGTTGGTCGAGAATATTTAGAGCATGCGCCACTCCCGGCCATCGACAGTAATGCATTTTCAAAATACAACACCGTATTTGACGCCATTACCGCGCATGATATTTTACTGCATTACCCCTATCACAGGTTCTTGCACTTCACTGAATTCGTGCGTCAGGCCGCGTTTGACCCTAACGTGAAAGCCATTCGCATCAATATTTACCGTGTTGCCAGTAATTCGCGCATCATCAACTCACTGATTGACGCTGTTGATAATGGTAAGAAAGTAACCGTAGTTGTTGAACTTCGTGCGCGTTTTGACGAAGAGGCCAACATTGAATGGTCTAAACGCATGACCGACGCAGGAATTCGCGTTGTACTTGGCGTACCCACACTGAAAATTCACTCTAAGCTATGTATCGTGACCCGTGAAGAGCGCGGTAGCATGGTGAATTACGCCCACTTTGGTACAGGTAACTTCAACGAGAAAACGGCCAAAATTTACACCGACTACAGTCTATTTACGCGCAATCAAGAGTTGGCTGACGAGGGCGTAGCCGTATTTGACCTTATTCAATACCCTTACCGACGCTATAAATTTCAGCACCTACAAATATCGCCATTAAATGCGCGCACCAAAATTCAGTCGCTAATTCGTCAGGAAATTCAGCACCTTAACCAAGGTCACAAAGCGCAAATCACGTTCAAGATTAATAACCTTGTTGATAATGAGCTTATTGATGATTTATATCGCGCAAGCCAAGCCGGTGTGAAAATTCGAGGGATTGTACGTGGTATGTGCTCACTTAACCCGGGGATTAAAGGTATAAGTGACAACATTGAAATTATATCTATTGTTGACCGATTCTTAGAGCACCCACGTGTGATGATATTTGAAGGTGGTGGCGACAGAAAAGTGTATATCTCTTCCGCTGACTGGATGACGCGTAACATGGATAACCGCATTGAGGTTGGTTGCCCCGTATACGATAAGGGACTTCAACAGCGCATTGTTGATATAATGGAGCTACAATTTAAGGATACCCTTAAAGCCCGTGTGATTGACAAGGATCAGAGCAACAAGTACGTTCGCAGGGGTAACCGTAAAAAGCTTCGTTCACAATTAGAGATTTACGACTATTTGAAGAAGCTCGAAGAAAAACTTTAGGAAGTACATGACCCAGCACGAATCTGTTTTTAATGCCGTGGAAACGCGAGAAGTAAATAAAGTCGCCGCTTTAGATATCGGCTCGAACAGTTTTCATTTAGTGGTAGCGCGTATTGTCGCTGGGTCAGTTCAAATTCTCCACCGCGTTAAACAGAAAGTGAGACTGGCAGAGGGCTTGAACGACGACGATGTCTTGTCAGACGAGGCCATGGAACGCGGGCTCTCTATGCTAAAAGTTGTCGCAGAGAGCCTAAAGGGCTTTGAACCCGACTCTGTGCGCATTGTGGCCACTCACACGCTGAGAAAAGCGCGTAATGCCCGTGACTTTATTAACTCGGCGAAAACCATTCTTCCCTACCCCATCGAAGTTATTTCAGGTGTCGAAGAAGCGCGACTTATTTATTCTGGTGTCGCTCACACTAATCATGCAGACGGTCAACAGCTGGTGATTGACATTGGCGGTGGTTCAACAGAGTTTGTTATTGGAGAAGGGTTTACCCCACTACTTTGTCGCAGTCTACAGATGGGCTGCGTTAGTTACACTAAACGCTTTTTTGCCGATGGCGAGTTAAAAAACAAAGCTTTTGAGCGGGCAATAACTGCTGCACAGCAAGAGCTTGAGATGATTGATGTTAAATATCGTCGCTTAGGCTGGGTACAGTGTATCGGGACTTCCGGCACAATACGCTCACTGTTTACCTTGTGTCAGCAAGACCGTCCAAATGGCCATGACATTCCGGTTACATTAAAAAGCCTGCGCACACTCATGAAGCAATTTGTCAGTGCCGGTCACATCGACAAGCTCAACTACCCTGATTTAAGTGAAGATAGACGCGTTGTTATTGCAGGTGGTCTAGCAATTTTAATAGCAGTATTTAAGGCGCTTGAAATTGATGGCTTAGTGTATTCGCCCGCTGCGCTTCGCGAAGGTGTGCTTTATCAAATGGAAGACGAATTGCACCATGCGGATATTCGAGGGCGTACGGCAAGCAGCTTAGCCACCCGCTACGACGTAGACACATCGCAAGCCACCATGGTGCTAAACACAACATTGTCTTTATTTAATAGCGTTGAGAAAGCATGGAAGTTGAAAGGCCGAGACTTTAAAAGCATGTTAGGTTGGGCTGCACTGCTACATGAAGTCGGTATGCAGATTAATTCTCGAGGCATTCAAAAACACAGCGCGTACATTTTAGCGAATGTCGATATGCCTGGATTTACGCAAGAGCAGCAACTGCTGCTAGCCACTCTTGTTCGCTTTCATAGAAAGAAGATTCGCACCAATGAACTTCCAGCGTTTAACTTATTTGATGAACTCGCCGTAAAACGTTTAATTGCATTATTGCGATTAGGTGTGCTGCTTAATATTAAGCGCCAAGAAGGTTTTCTTCCCGACTTTACTGTTGAATCTGATAAAAGCAGTATGACCATCACCTTTCCAGATGGATGGTTAGACGAAAAGCCAATTATTTCAGCTGATCTGGTTAGAGAAAGTCAGTACTGGAAGTCATTGGATTTACAGCTAAATATTTATCCCGATATTGCTCAGCTGCATCAGTTGCCAGATTAACGCTTAATTTGTTTGTTTAATAGACTAAATAGTGAGAGCATAAAAGGCAGATGAGGTCACTCATCTTATTCGTTATGTTTTGTAGAGCTACAGGTAATTATATTGCAGTTCGGTATAGTAAGGCGTCTATTAACACTACTTTTGCTTGCCTATGTGAGCACATCGGTTAATGCCTCTTCCAAACACATTTGCTTTCTAAGCGAGGTGACACCGCCTTTTTACTGGATAGATGATTCAGGACAAACGAAAGGGGCTAGCGTTGACCTTGCTAAGGCCATTGCTCCACTGTTGCCGTTCTCGACTTCGTTAGAACACATGCCTTGGGCGCGAGCTTATCAAGAAACACTCACCAAACCCGACATGGTGCTACTTACCCTTCTTAAAACTCCCAAGCGTGAGCCACAATTTGAGTGGCTAGGTACAATAAGTCATGTCAACGCATCGCTTATTCGCCTCAAAAGCCGTGAAGATCTTGTAGTGTCTGATATTGACCAAGCAAAAGCGTTTCGCGTTGGCACTATTCGAGGCTATGGTTCGGCGACGTATTTAGCGCAACAAGGCTTTGAAGAAAATAAGAATCTTGTTTTGGTGAGTGAGCCACATCACTTATGGAAACTGCTGTTTCACGGACGTATCGATTTTGTGGTCTCAACTTTAGATACAGGCAGCTATGAAATTGAGGCTTCGGGTTTCAACCCTAATGATGTGAGTAGCGCGTTGACTATAGCACCATTGAGCGCCGAGCTACACGTTGCCACTGGCATGAAAACAGGCCAAAGCGAAGCCAATGCCATTAAGCACGCGATTGCCACACTGAAAGAGAACGGTGAATATCAACGCATTATGCAAAAATGGGGGCTTCAACCTGTTGGTAGCGCCCCCTTTGCATCAACGCACTAAATGCTGTTTTACCAAAACATTTAGTTTTTGACGTCTTGCTCACCAAGCGCTTTGCTTGGGTCGTATTTCTTAAACCACGCCAAAATATTTTCCACCTTTCCAATCATACGCGACGGTTTTGCTGCGATGCCATGAGATGATTCAGGTACTTTGACTAACACCGTTTCTACCTTTTGAAGCTTTAAAGCTTGGTAGAACTGCTCAGTTTCAGACATTGGCGTGCGTTTATCTTCGACACCCGTAATTAGCATCGTGGGAGTTGTAACATTACCAACAAGAGAAAGCGGCGAGCGCTGCCAATAATGCTCTACGTTTTCCCATGGCTTACCCGGAAATTGGAAAGGAATTTGATACAGACCCGAGTCGGCGGTAAGTACTTTAGATAGCCAATTGATGACCGGTTTTGCTACAACTGCGGCTTTGAATCTATCCGTTAAACCAATAGCGTAAGCTGATGCGATGCCACCTGCAGAGCCCCCCGTAATAAACAACCGGTTTGGATCGACTATCCCCTTTTCAATTAAGGCATCCACGCCAGACATGTGATCCGCAAAATCATACTTAGAGCTATATTTACCCTGCAGCAATAACGCAAAGCGTTCGCCATATCCCGTACTGCCGCGGTGGTTATCGTAGAATACGATATAACCTTCGGCTGCCATACGCTGGAGTTCAGCGGTAAACACAGGCCCATAAGCTAAGTTAGGTCCACCATGAATTTCTAAAATTAGCGGATATTGCTTTGAACTATCGTAATCAGGCGGGAGAATATACCAACCTTGAATGGTTTCGCCATCGATAGACGATGTATAGGTTATCTCTTTAACTTCGCCTAATGTTTTGTGTCCAAGTACATCTTCATTTAGTGCGGTAAGCTGCTTCTCTTTGCTGGTTTTAATGTACAGATCTGCAGGACGATCGGTGCGTCCTTTGGTGTACGCAACAACATTATCGTGTGCATGGAAAGTACCAAACACATAAGGCCTGCCCAAAGTAGTGCCACCTAGCCCTTTGGCAACGCTTTTCACTTTACCAGACAATGACACTAGATCAACTTGTGCTAGACCTCTTACCGACTGCTGAAAATAGATGTGCTTGTTATCTTTCCACTGAAAATTAGATACGGTGTTATCTATTTTTTCAGTCAGGTTTTTATGTTCAGAACCATCGGCGTTCATGACATACAGATAACTATTTTTGTACATCACCTTTTCATCACTGCGGCGTGCATATGCAACGTGCTTACCGTCAGGTGAAACTACTGGCGACGCTTCAAGCCCTTTGAAGTTGGTTATTTGCGTAATATCACCACGCATATTCACCGTATAAATGTCTGCTTCAACTGGCTCATATTCCCAGTTGTCGCTACGGTTAGCAGAAAAGTAAATGGTGCTTGAGTCAGGTGAGAAACTTAAGCTCCCACTGTGATGATAGTTTCCAGAAGTTAACTGTCGCGCGGTACCACCGTCAGCAGGTACAACAAAAATGTGCGTATACGCAGGTTCTAATACACCCCGTCCGTCGGCTTGATAGCGCGCTTTGGTAATATACTCAAACGACGGAGACCACTTTGCGCCTTTGGGCTTTTTCGGCATATTAACGCTTAACGGCTTTTCCTTAGCATCCACACTCATTGTAAACGCAATATGTTTACCGTCTGGCGACCAGGTAATATTGCCAAGTGAAGAGGTAACATTGGTAACCAAAGCGGTTTGCCCGGTATCCATCCAGCGAATATAAAGCTGCGGTTTCCCTTCTTCATTTGATAGGTAGGCTAAGCGTGAACCATCTGGTGACCACCGCGGCGAGTAGTAGCTTTTTTTCGAAGACAAAAGCGGACGATGATATTTCCCGTCAACGGAGGCTAGCCACAGGTTTGAGCGCGTACTATCTGTCATTATGTCATTAGAACGACGGACATAAACCACCTGCTCACCATTAGGTGATACGCGCGCCTCACTTACGTACTCAAGATTGAAAATATCCTCAGATTGGAAGTAATGCGTTGTTACCATATTACTTTCTTCTACACGTATTGCATCATCGTTGGCAAAAGCCAGTGTTGTGGATAATGCGCATGTACTAAGTGCGATGCCCGCAATATAGTTGGCCAAAACTGAAGACAAATTTCGATGTGTCTCAGTGTGTTTATTTACTATCGAGCTCATAAAAACCCTACTTTTTATTATTGTTCAAGACTTGTTGTATCAGTACATATATTAACGAATAAATTAATGAGGTTAGCAATAAGCGGTGAGCTTACAGAGAAAGACGATAGAAGGTTTATTAGCCCAATGGATAGTTGCGCAGTTGATTGCACATGCTAACGTTTTAGTATGATCAGAAAGCGAAGTAAGCTGAATGAACAATCAACATGGTGAGTTCGAAACTTGTGTCACACGCCAACTGTTACTTTTCTCTGGAAGAGGTCCATGGAACGACGAAACCATGCGAAACGGCGTCGTTCGAATGGCCGCTAACATATCTCAAATTGATGAAAGTACACCTTGGGCACAACTAAGCTGCTTATACGGTGAAAGTATTATGCCACCATCTACTTTCGACATCTTTGTAAAACAAACTCGCATAAGAAAACGTCGCGGCCTATCGTTTTTGGCTGTGGTGATCCTTGATACCGATATTATGCTTACCATTAAGCAGCAAATAAGCATGTGTTACGAATTAGCTGAAGTTCCTTTCGCCTTTTTTGACAATGTGAAGGACGCGCTTTGCGCTATAGAAGAGAGGGAGATTAGGTTTGATAAAGAAGAGGCTATCGGCTTTTTTGAACAATTTAATTTTACTGCTCAGTGACTGCGCCGCTAAAAGCCTAACTATAAGCTAAAGAGAAGAGTGTTTCTCTTCCCTTTAGCGACCACTATAAGTGTTAAGACTTGGACGCTTGGTAAATACCTTCAATCGCGTCATCTAATGTGGCTTCAAACTCTTCCTGTGTCTGTTGTGCTGAAACACCTTGTGTAAGCGCACGAGAAAAGCTCGCGATCATACCTTGGTTTTCAGACAATTTAGCGTTTGCTTCTTCTCGGCTATATCCGCCAGAAAGTGCAACTACTTTAAGCACTCGAGGGTGATCTACAAGCTCTTTGTAGAAGTTCGCTTCTGTTGGCAGCGTCAGTTTCAACATAACCTCTTGGCCTTCGTTCAAAAGGTTAAGCTGCGTAAGGATTTCAAGTTTAAGCAATGCTTCTGCTTCTGCTTTTTGTGGGCTGTGAATATCGACTTCTGGTTCGATAATGGGCACCAATCCAGCAGCTAGAATTTGTTTACCTACTTCAAATTGCTGTGCTACAACGTCTTTAATGCCTTGATGGTTAGCAAGTTTTACAACGCTGCGCATTTTAGTACCAAATACATCCTGCGCTACTGCTTTTGCCAACAATGCATCTAAGCCAGGCATTGGTTTCATAACCTGTACGCCGTTACTCTCTTCTGCTAACCCTTTATCCACTTTCAAAAACGGAATCACACGCTTTTTCTGCCATAAGTAATGTGCAGTAGACATGCCTTCAATTTCTCTGTCGAGGGTATTTTCAAACAAGATAGCGCCAAGTACGCGTTCGCCGCTAAAAGGGGTGCTGGTGATAATGCGAGTACGCATTTCGTGAACAAGGTTAAACATCTCTTCATCTGAGCTGTATTCAGATTCTTCGATGCCGTAAAGACGTAGTGCTTTTGGTGTACTGCCACCGCTTTGATCTAACGCTGCAATAAAACCGGTTTGCGTCTTTAATTTATCCAGCATTGCCTGCTGAGCTTGTGATGCCATTGCAACACTCCTTTCGTATTGTATCTGCCACTATGGGCAGGTGTAGGGTTTATAATTATGTGCCGACGTACGTCACTGTATCGTCAGTAAAATCGTTACCGATTTAAAGGCTGCGCTTATGATTGCTGTTAAAAGCGCAGCTCATTTTGTTTTTATGGCGATAACTTTACCTGCTATGCATGTAAATAATGGTTATACCGCCAAATTAAGCCATTTTTATTATTATTCGCGCTTAATCTATTTGTTTTTTTCTTCAAGTACCGCGACAGCGGGTAACGTCTTCCCTTCAAGAAACTCAAGGAACGCACCACCACCGGTTGAAATATAAGACACTTTGTCTGCAATTTCGTACTTATCTACTGCGGCAAGTGTATCACCACCACCAGCGATAGAGAAAGCATCGCTCGCGGCAATCGCCTCAGATAATGCCTTAGTTCCTGCGCTAAACTGTTCAAATTCAAATACACCTACTGGACCATTCCATACAATGGTTCCAGCATTTTTGATGATGTCTTCGAGCGCTTTTGATGAGTCTGGGCCGATGTCGAAAATCATGTCGTCGTCAGCAACGTCAGATACTACTTTAAGCGTAGCTTCTGTATTTTCATCAAATGCCTTACCCACTACAACATCCGTCGGTACAGGAATATTGCCGCCATTTGCTTGCGCTTCGCTCATCAATTGCTTGGCCTGTTCAACCAAGTCCATTTCAACGAGTGATTTACCGACATTGTGGCCTTGCGCTGCAATGAAGGTATTAGCAATACCACCACCTACAATCAACTGGTCAACTTTTTCAGCAAGTGATTTAAGTACAGTTAGTTTAGTCGATACCTTAGAACCACCTACAATTGCTACCATAGGACGCTTAGGGTTATCTAGCGCTTTACCTAATGCATCTAATTCTGCAGCAAGTAGCGGGCCAGCACACGCTTTCGGTGCAAACTTTGCTACGCCGTGAGTCGACGCCTGCGCACGGTGCGCCGTACCGAATGCGTCCATAACGAAGATATCGCAAAGGGCTGCATACTGCTTTGCTAGGGTTTCGTCGTCTTTCTTTTCACCTTTGTTAAAACGCACGTTTTCAAGAATAACTAACTCACCATCGTTTAGCTGTACGCCATCAAGGTAGTCTTTCACAAGCTTTACAGGTACATCTAACGCGTCGTTCAGGTAATCCACTACGGGTTGAAGAGAGAATTCGTCGGCGGGTTCGCCTTCGGTTGGGCGCCCTAGGTGAGACATCACCATTACTGCCGCGCCCGCTTCTAACGCCGCTTTAATAGTAGGAATCGATGCTTTGATACGCGCATCAGAAGTCACTTTACCGTCTTTTACCGGTACGTTTAGATCTTGTCTAATAAGAACGCGTTGACCGTTAAGTGCCATGTCGTTCATGCTTGGAATTGCCATTGTCTTTCCTTGTTAATTTAAAATTTAGGTGAGCGTGCGAACCATTATGGTGCATGAGACTATTCATGCCCTCGTGGTGTACACACTCTAATTAACTGTGAAAGCTGCGCGGGCTGGTGCTACCAACCCGTGGCAGCATCAATGCTTATTTTGCGTCGAACATTACTTTAGCTGTGTCGAGCATACGGTTTGCAAAACCCCATTCGTTGTCACACCACACCAGTGTTTTAACCAGTTGCTTGTGACTGACCCTTGTCTGTGTACCATCTACGATACACGAGTGCGGGTCATGATTAAAATCTACTGATACCAACGGTTCTTCAGTGTAGTCCAAAATACCGTGTAAACGACCGTCTTTTGCTTGCCTTAATGCGCGATTTACGTCTTCAATCGTAACCTTACTACTTAATGTAACGCTCAAGTCCATGGCCGTTACATTGATGGTTGGGACGCGCACGGCAATAGCTTCGAATTTACCGGCAAACTTAGGCAGAATGCGCTCTATACCCGCAGCAAGGCGTGTATCAACCGGAATAATTGACTGACTCGCAGCGCGAGTTCGGCGTAAATCTTCATGGTATGCATCGATAACTTGCTGGTCATGCATAGAAGCATGAATAGTAGTGATCGTACCACTCTCAACGCCAAAGGCTGCATCAAGTGCTTGGATGACGGGCACAATGCAATTAGTGGTACAGGAACCATTGGAGACTAATTTTTGTTCACTGGTCAATGTGTCTTCGTTTGTACCGAAGATGACGGTATTGTCTAAATCGGGGGAACCCGGAGAGGAGAACAACACCTTACCAGCACCTGCATCTAGATGAGCTTGCCCTGATGCCCTATCGTCAAACTTACCTGTGCATTCCAACACAATATCGACGCCAAGTTCTTTCCATGGCAGATCGGTAATGTCACTGATAGCCAGCAACGTAATATCGTCACCAGCGACGTTAAGCGTGTTATTTTCTAAGGCCACATCAAAACGGAACCGCCCGTGGGCGGTATCGTATTTAAGTAAATGTGCAATGCCTTCTGGCTTGGCAATGTCGTTAATGGCCACAACATTAAATTCGTTATTGCGCCCACTTTCATAAAGTGCACGCAATACATTGCGACCAATACGACCAAACCCATTAATGGCAATATTTACCATAGGCTTATTTGTTTACCTCTTACAGAGACAGTGCAGCCTCTACTACAGCGTCAGTGGTAATGTTGAAGTGCTTGAACAAATCACCTGCAGGTGCAGACTCACCAAAGGTGTCCATACCTACAATCGCGCCATTAAAGCCAACATACTTGTACCAGCTGTCTTTCGACAACGCTTCTACCGCAACGCGTTTAACAACACTTGATGGCAATACGCTTTCACGGTAGTCAGCAGACTGACGGTCAAATACGTCAGTAGATGGCATAGACACTACGCGTACCGCTTTACCTTGCTCGGTAAGTTTAGCAGCTGCTTCCACTGCAAGCTGAACCTCTGAACCCGTACCAATAAGAATAAGTTCTGGCGTACCTTCACAGTCTTTAAGCACGTAGCCGCCTTTCGCAATATCAGCAACTTGTTGTGCTGTTCTTTCTTGCTGTGCAAGGCCTTGACGCGTAAAAATTAGCGTTGTTGGGCCGTCTGTACGCTCAATCGCTGACTTCCACGACACCGCCGATTCAACTTGGTCACACGGACGCCAGTTATCAAGATTAGGCGTAGCTCGTAGTGCAACTACCTGCTCTACCGGCTGGTGCGTTGGGCCATCTTCACCCAAACCAATTGAGTCGTGAGTGTAAACGAAAATAGCAGGCTGCTTCATTAGTGCTGCCATACGTACCGCGTTACGCGCATATTCCATAAACATTAGGAAGGTTGCACCGTATGCTTTAAAACCGCCGTGAAGAGCAATACCGTTCATCATGGCAGACATACCAAATTCGCGTACGCCGTAGTAAATATAGTTACCTGATGCATCGTTTGCTTCAACACCCTTGCTACCTTCCCAAATGGTTAGGTTAGAACCAGCAAGGTCGGCAGAGCCGCCTAATAGCTCAGGAAGTAACGGACCAAACGCGTTTAATGCATTTTGCGACGCTTTACGTGAAGCAATGTTTTGAGGATTAGCTTGAAGTTCAGCGATGATAGCGTCTGCTTTGTCGCTGAAGTCAGCTGGCAGTTCGCCATTAACACGGCGTTTGAATTCTGCAGCAAGTTCTGGATAGGCAGCTTCATAGGCAGCGAAGGCATCGTTCCATGCGCTTTCTGCTTTTGAACCTTTGTCTTTACCATCCCAACCTGCATAGATATCGTCTGGGATTTCGAACGCACCGTGGCTCCAGCCAAGCTTTTCACGAGTAGCAACAATTTCATCTTCACCTAGTGGTGCACCGTGACAAGACTCGGTACCTTCTTTGTTAGGCGAACCGAAACCAATGGTGGTCTTACAACAAATTAGCGTAGGCTGAGCAGTATTCGCTTGCGCCTTTTCAATAGCCGCTTTAACTTGCTCCGCATCGTGACCGTCAACACCTTCAATCACTTCCCAACCGTAGCTCTTAAAGCGTGCTGGTGTATCGTCAGTGAACCAGCCTTCTACTTCACCATCAATTGAAATGCCATTGTCATCCCAAAACGCGATGAGTTTGCCAAGGCCTAGTGTGCCAGCCAATGAACAGGTTTCGTGTGAAATACCTTCCATTAGGCAGCCGTCGCCCATAAATGCGTAAGTGTAGTGATCAACAATGTCGTGACCGTCACGGTTAAATTGTGCGGCAAGCACTTTTTCAGCAAGCGCCATACCTACTGCGTTGCTGATACCTTGACCCAACGGGCCTGTGGTCGTTTCAACACCTGGCGCATAACCGTATTCTGGGTGACCTGGTGTTTTTGAGTGTAGCTGACGGAAGTTTTTCAACTCTTCAATTGGCAGTTCGTAACCTGACAAATGAAGTAAAGAGTACAACAGCATCGAGCCGTGGCCGTTTGAAAGAACAAAGCGGTCGCGATTTGCCCATGACGGGTTTGCAGGGTTATGTGATAAGAAATCACCCCATAGTACCTGCGCAATATCAGCCATCCCCATTGGGGCGCCTGGGTGACCAGATTTAGCTTGTTGAACGGCATCCATGCTTAATGCACGGATAGCATTGGCGAGTTCACGACGAGAGGGCATGTTGTCTCCTGATTTATTTTGTATCTTTAAGTACCGCAGTAGTAAGTTGGTTAGAGCACCAAGGCACACCAATTATCTGCTATTGCTCTACTTCTAGGCACTTTTGAATGTGGGGGTATTCTTACCCATGCCACCTTTCAGTTCAATGGATTTTCATTGCCATTGTCGAAAGTAAATCCAAAAACATCTATTTGGCTTATAAAGCGCTGGACACTGCCGATTACCTTAAACACTGCAATCTCTTTGTAGTTTATCGAAATAACCCCAAAAGTGATCGGGTTATGTCAACAATTCGTAACGAAGAGACTTTTAGACGTCTAGAAGTAAAGACTGGTATTTATAACTTGTTTTAGTACAATATACGACTATTTTGATAATTTAACGCTTACGGAGCATTTATGGCCACGCATTTATTCACATCCGAGTCAGTGTCTGAAGGACATCCGGACAAGATTGCTGATCAGATCTCAGATGCCGTTCTTGACGCTATTTTAGAACAAGATCCGCGCGCTCGGGTGGCCTGCGAAACGTATGTAAAAACCGGTATGGTTTTAGTAGGTGGTGAAGTGACCACCTCAGCATGGGTAGATATTGAAGAGCTTACCCGTAACACAGTAAAAGAAATTGGTTACACGCATTCAGATATGGGTTTTGATGCAGACTCGTGTGCTGTATTGAATGCTATTGGTAAACAGTCACCTGATATTAATCAAGGTGTTGACCGCGAGAGTTTGGAAGAACAAGGCGCTGGCGACCAAGGCCTAATGTTCGGTTACGCCAGTGACGAAACTGACGTATTAATGCCGGCACCAATCACATATTCTCACCGTCTTGTTCAAAAACAGGCCGAAGTACGCAAATCTGGCAAACTCGACTTTTTGCGTCCAGATGCGAAAAGCCAAATTACGTTTAAATATGAAAACGACAAACCTGTTGGTATTGATGCGGTAGTGCTTTCAACCCAACACTGCGACTCAGTCACAACCGAACAGGTTCGTGAAGCGGTAATGGAAGAAATCATCAAGCCTGTTTTGCCAAGCGAATGGATTGATGCCAATACTCGTTTTCACATTAACCCTACTGGTCGCTTTGTTATCGGCGGCCCGATGGGCGACTGTGGTCTAACAGGTCGTAAAATCATCGTTGATACCTACGGCGGCATGGCTCGTCACGGCGGTGGTGCGTTCTCTGGTAAAGATCCTTCAAAAGTTGACCGCAGCGCTGCATACGCAGGCCGTTATGTTGCTAAGAATATTGTTGCAGCAGGTCTTGCTAAGCGTTGTGAAATTCAAGTGTCTTACGCTATTGGCGTAGCAGAGCCAACATCTATCAGCATTGATACTTTTGGCACTGGTGTTGTGGACGAGAAAACACTCGTTGCGTTAGTACGCGAACATTTTGACTTACGTCCTTACGGCCTAATTCAAATGCTTGATCTTGAGCGCCCTATTTACCGTCCTACTGCAGCGTACGGCCACTTTGGTCGCGACGAGTTCCCGTGGGAAGCAACAGACAAAGCAGAAGCATTGAAAGCGTCACTGTAATTTGTTGTCGTTTAAAGAGAAAAGCAGCCAACTGGCTGCTTTTTTAATGGCTTTGTTTTACAGATAAACTTTTATCACTTAATTTTGCAAAGGCTCATACAGACAGTCGATAGCTTTCATTAAAACTGGGGGAAATGATTCTGTCTGGTAGACCAAAGCGCGCTAGCGCAATGTTCTGAAACTCCTTGCGGTGCGTAACTTCTATATCTGCAAAATCAGGAGGTAAAAACTGACGACTGCTGATTTCACTATCAAACTCGACTTCAACCAACTTAAGTGGCGCAAGCGTTCCCGTGAATACGTCTATCACCAATTGCGCACCGTAGAAATCTATGCGATAGCGCTGCTTTTCTACTCGCATTTTTTGAGTGAGTGGCCATAAATCATTAAATTGAGACGCCGACAGTTCAATACGAGTTTCCCTGTGCTTTAATCCAATACCCTGCGTCACCGCCATACTGAATTTACCACCTTCATCTCGCAAACATATTTGTTTGTCGAACTCACATGATAGGTAGCCTTGGCGTATGTTAACAGGAGTTCGTGTATCCAATAGTCCCTCTGGTACAAAAGTGACCATAAACTTTCTTTCGAATTCCCATTCCGTTTGCATTTCAAAAGACCTCCGTTCAATGATGGCGGGCTTATTTAAAACGATAAAAATAACCCTGTATCTTTAAAACTAGTTCACGAATGAAAAATTCATCAAGTTTATTTTTATGATCTATTTTTTACAGCTATGCTTATACAATGTGATAGTACATTGCGATAAGTTGTGGCGCGGTGGCTCTAGCATCAATTACAAAAATGGTTCCGACAGGGTGGTCAGAAATAACGCTGGACACATAAACAAGCACTCACTAAACAACTTGGGTCGCATGCCATGAAAGCAGCTATAAGCTTCACATGTTTGTCATTATTGTTGTCGAATCTGTACTCTTCAAACGCAGTCGCAGACGTGTCTAATGCGTCTTACAGTCCTATTTATTTTAAAAGTGAAAAAGTAGCCAAGTGGCAGCTTCAGACCCAATATCGGGTCCGCTCTACCACTGAGGCACATTACTATGACAATAGCTTCACCTACCCTACAGGTTCGCAAAGTACCCTTAGCGCAAGCAGGCGTTTTGATACCCATCTCCCCCAATCGGTATACGCCACTTACAAAACCAATAACACAGCCTTTCAGCATTATGCGGAATGGCTCTATTTGCCCAATGATGTAGGCACATTTACGCGATTAGGATGGCTATTGGGTCACAATCAGGGGCTAAATATGGCGGTAGAAATAGAACACAGACAAGTGGGCGAAGAAGAGAACATGGCCTTATCACTTGGCGTGCACTACCTTTTTTAAAACGGCATTGTGGCTAACCGTTTGAATATTCAAGTGTTTCAGCATAGGTCTGCTGGATAAGAAACGCATCTGCGCTTGCCCTGTGTCGTCTAGTATCGAGTTTTTGAGCAAGTTCAGATTTTACTTCATGCCACTTTTCCATTTGCGTTTGGCTGAGTATATACTCCAGTGCGCGGCACGAGAACGTCATTTCTACTTGCGCCGCCGAGAAGAGCTTTATCAACCATGGGTTGTCTACTACCCAGCCGTCACTGTACACCATCGTATTTCCCAAGAAGTGATTTAACTCGTGACAGACTTTGACTGGGTCCACGCCTTTGGTAAGTAACATCGCCTGTGAGATGCCGTGTAAGGCTTCAGCCTCTTTATCCCAATGAACCCATGAGTCAAAAGGACGGATTAACTTACACCACTTTGCACCATCATAGCGCACAATGCCAATCTCAATTGGATAACTCACTGCGCCAAAACCGCTTGCTTCAACATCGACAATTGACGGCAGACTCTTTTTTCCCACACCTTCTCCCAGTGATACCCATTGCTGTGAGCCACCCACGATTCTCAACAGCTTTGAACGTAATACTTAGTGTATGTAAACAGCTTATTCTTGCACATTTCATATCGCATGATGGTCATGACAATGGGTAATAAAGAATGACCTTCTTCACACAACAAAGATATAAGCGAATGGTAGAATCATGCCACTTTTTACACCTAATACGTCAAAACCTTTAACAGCTCTTTAAAAAACCGTTAATTGTATGAATAAACATCCAAAACTTTAGGCTAAGTCTATACTAAAGGATGATGTAACTTATTAAACACGCACAAAGCAATGCTATACACTTGGGGAAGGTTTTTTGGATAGCAATATTATGCGCTCTACGTCACTTATCATTTTCTTACTTACATTTTTTATTGTAGCGGCTTCCCCTCACGCGAAATCGCAATCAGAGCCGTTAGTAATTGCTATCGATGCAGATTTCACTGCCGTTGCCGTTGAGGGTGGTATTGCGATTAAGCGTGGCGTGGAATTAGCGGTTGATGAAATAAACGCCCGTGGCGGTGTCTTGGGAAGACATTTGACCGTTGTCACCAAAGATCACCGAGGTAATCCAGCTAGAGGCTTACACAATATTGAAACAGTAAGCAAAGACCCTAATTTGCTTGCAGTTATTGGCGGCGTGCACACACCTGTGGTTCTTGCTGAAGTAGAAGCAATACACAAAAATAATGTGCTGATGTTGGTTCCATGGGCAGCCGGTACACCTATTATTGACAACGGTTATAGCCCTAACAATATTTTTCGCGTATCGGTAAGAGATTCTGAGGCGGCCTCAGTACTTATTGAGCACGCGAAGCAAAAAAGCATAAAGCACGTTGCTTTGGTTTTAGAGCGAACGGGTTGGGGGCGCTCTAATTTAGCATCGCTTAAGAAAGCTGCTGCACAGCAAGGCATTGCAATAACGTCAATTCATTGGATTAATTGGCAACAAAAAAGCTTTGCCGAAGATATTTCTGCCATAAAAAATAGTGAGGCCCAAGCGATTTTATTGGTAACCAATGTACCTGAAGGCGTCGTAGTGCTAGATGAAATGGCGCAGCAAGGCATTGCCTCTATGCCCGTAATATCACATTGGGGTATTGCTTCTGGGCAGCTTGCTGAGAAGCTTAATACACCTATAGGAAGTTTTGATATTTCAGTGCTTCAAACATTTCATTTCAGTAAGCCTAAAACGGAAAAAGCCAAACAGCTTCTCGATGCCTATTATAAGAAATACGGCATAGTTGATAAGACGACTATTAACGGTGTAACTGGGCTTGCCCACGCTTTTGACCTAACGCATTTAATTGCTGCTGCGGCTGAGAAAGCTGCTAGTATAAGAGTAGACAAACTGCGAGAGGCACTTGAGTCTCTTGAAAACGTAGAAGGCGCGGTAAAGGTTTACACCCCGCCATTTACTTCAGAAAAACATGATGCGCTTTGGTCAGATGACTATTTCATGACGAAATTCAACGAACAGGGCCATCTAGAAACAATGGATTAATACATGCAGCAACAGCGACCGAGGTTAAGGACACTCCTTCTCTCGAGCATGCTCCCACGGCTGATTGCCCTAGTGTTATTTGCTTCTTTGGTGTTGTTTGCCATCTCGTTCCATTATGTGGTTACTCAAGCAGAGCAATTGCAGCAAGAATCAGTCGATGGACTAGAGCAAGACCTTACTTTCATTGTCAATGACACCACTCGTCAGCTAGCTGATTTGGCCGCCAATGACATTATCATCAACGCATTTGTTGATTTACAGCAGCGTGACAATTACTTGCCAATGTTTTTTCGCTCGCTGAACCTAACCCAAGCGAAAACCGTCGAATTTGCGTTGTACGATTTTGCGGGTAATAAAATTATTGATAAGAACTGGGATGCAGTGTTACCGAGCACATTAGACACTGCGTGGCGTCAGCAAACACTCGGCTCGTCACTACCTTATTCTTCTATTTCTCAATATGGCGTATTGATTAGTGTGCCTGTATTGCTTGGCGGTGTCGCTGAAGGCGCACTGGTTATGTATGTCGATAGTTTACAATCGTTATTGGCGCCTTACCCTCGGTTGACTAATCAGTTGGTCAGCGATAGCGACGGTAAGGTGTTATTTAGTAGCCAGCCTACTGTAATAAAACCGGACTCTTTGCTTAGTGAATTTAGTTCAAATGGCTATTCATTAAAGCAAGCTAAATGGCGTGATTTAACACTGTACAGTGTTAAACCTGCGATCACGGTCTACAAAGAAGTCACTGGCATCAGCGTTGTGTTACTTTCAACGATCGTCGGCTTCGTTTTCATTATTATTCATATGCTAAAAGTCACCGGTGCGTTGGCTGAGTCCACCCTCTCGGCACTGTATCGTGACATCAAAGGCAGATTGAAGCACAGCAATGTTGAACTCCAAAGTCAAACCACTGTAGAGGCACAGGAGCTTGCAGACATACGGGAAGCTTTTGATAAGCTAATCTGGGATCTTTCCGAAGTATCATTATCTAATGAACAATTCTCCAATGTACTCGAATCGATGGGCGACATGCTTGTTGTTATCGATCAAGAAGGGCAGATCATGCTATCGAACAAGCGCTTTGATAGCTTTTGTGACGGCCAGCGGGAAACTAAGCCCGAGCTCTTAGAGCGCATCGACCTCGCCTTGAGTTCTTCGCAGGCCATTGAATTAACACATTTATCTGAAAGTAATGAACAGCTATTTGTGAGATGGACCAAAACATCATTAGTTGATGTTAATGGTATAAACAGGGGGACAATTTACGTAGGAGGAGACGAAACCAAGCAACGCTCTCTTGAAAGTAATGTTCAAATTCTTAGCCACGCCATTGATGAAGCAACGGTATCAATAATCATCTCTGACATTCGTCAGCCCGGCCAACCCGTCATTTACGTCAATAGCGCATTTGAGGAGTTAACGGGTTACAACAAAGACGAAATCATAGGCTATAACTGCCGATCAATGCAGGGACAAGATACTGATGCCCTCAATATTGACACTGTCCGTCAAGCAATCGCAAAAAGAGAGCCCATAGAAATTACTTTGTTGAATTATAAGAAAAATGGAGAAGCGTTTTACAATAGGCTCAACCTGACGCCAGTAACCATAAATGGAGAAGTGACCCATTATATTGGTTTCCAGCAGGACGTAACGCAACAGCGTCAGACTGAACAGTACCTGCAAGAAGCAAGAGAAAAAGCGGAAGAATCGGTACGTTTAAAATCAAGCTTTCTTGCAAGTATGAGTCATGAAATTAGAACGCCAATTCACGGCATTTCCGGGGTCCTGCAGTTACTTGAATCATCAGAGCTAAACAGTGAACAACAACATTACCTGTCGCTGGCTAATTTTAGTATTCAAAGCTTATTGCATATCGTCAACGACATACTGGATTTCTCGAAAATAGAGGCAGGTCAACTTCAGATTGAACACTCCCCTTTTGATATAGAGGCGTCGCTTGAAAGTATTCACAGCCAGTATGCCATTTTGTGTCAAGAAAAGGGGTTAGACCTACATTTTCAATTTAACCTACTGAATCATCACATGGTCTTAGGCGATGAAGTAAGGCTAAGACAAGTATTAACTAACTTAATTGGTAATGCGGTTAAATTTACTGAAAACGGCAATATCTCAGTGACGGCTAACCTAGAGTCTCGACCTGACGGCAAACTGTCTTTCTTGTGTAGCGTAAGCGACACGGGCATTGGTATTGCAAGAGAAAAACAACAAACTATTTTTGACGTTTTTACCCAAGAAGATCTCTCTACAACACGAAAATTTGGTGGCACAGGCCTTGGTCTATCAATCAGCAGGCAGTTATGCGAACTCATGGGCGGCAATATTGATGTGCATAGTGAAAAAGGTAAAGGCAGTAACTTCAGCTTTTGCGTAGTGCTAGAAGAGGCAACTGAAGAAGCCATTGTACCTGCACGCACCAAGACTACAGCCACATCTGACAAAGCCCTGAAGCGCAAAATACTTATTGTGGAAGATAATGACATTAACCAGATTATTGTTAAGCAACATCTAAATCACCACACAACGTTAAGCGCAAAATCAGGTCGCGAGGCCTTAGAAGCACTTATAAAAATGAAACCCACATTCGACGTTATATTAATGGACTGCCAAATGCCGGAAATGGACGGTTTCGAAGCCACCCAACGTATAAGACAAGGTGAAGCAGGAGAGCGTTACAAACACGTTCCAATTATAGCGTTAACGGCAAACGCAATGAAAGGGGATAAGGAGCGCTGTGAAGCAGCAGGCATGAATGATTACCTTAGCAAACCCTTTGAGGCAGGCGATCTTGTAGAAAAAGTAGAGTATTGGGCAAGCGAATCTGTTTCAGGGCATAAAACAGAAGACACGGGCGTAACATAACATTATGTATTTAAAGGCCGTTCTAGTTGCATTGGCGTTTTACTTTGCTACATTCACCGCAGTCGGTGTAGAAACTGTGCTGAAGTATAATTTGGGTACATCAGGTAGTTCCGTTCCTTATGAGAACGCAGTAGATGCTTCAAGAAAAGGCATATTAGTTGAAATCTTGCCGCTAATTATGGAACGCGCTGGCATTAAAACTGAAAAAGTGATGTTGTCGACTAAACGCGCTATGGTGGCGTTTAATACTGGCAAACTAGATTTCGACTTCTTTAGCCCTGGATGGTTGCCTGAGGGAGAGCCGCAAGGCGACTTTACGTTCTCTCACTCCATACTCACCGTCACAGAGTACTTTATTACCTTGCCAGAAAAGCAGCACCTGTATGCCGATATTGAACGTATTTATGGCAACCCTGTTGGCACGATATCAGGCTACGTCTATTTCAATGACAAACGCTTCGACCGCCTCGATTTCCACTCTGAAAGCACATTAATGCAAGCCTTAGGCAAAAAGCGTATAGATGTGATCATTATGGAAGAAGCGGCGGCTCGCTATTGGTCGGCTAAACACAAAGTTAAGATTGCGTTGGGCCCAATACATACCCAAGGTTCGTTAGCGTTGAGAGTTCATAACCGTCATAAAGACAAACTAAGCCGCATTAATAACGCGATAGACTATTTACAGGAAACAGGCCAAATACAAGCCATACTTGATAAATACGCTGACTTTTCAATATAGCGGCCTTTAGTTTGCAACTGTACTACTAAGGCTGAAGCGCTGCGGAAACCTGATTGTTTGTATGACCAGGCACAGGCACACCATTGCCATTCCCAGCCACCCAAGCACAGAGAAGGTTTCGCCAATAAGAAAAATCGCGAATAACGTTGCAACAACAGGTTCAATGAGCGTAATTAATGTAGCTTGACTGACTTCGATGAAACGCAACCCGAAGCCAAACAGTACATACCCCAAAAACATGGGTACGACCGCCATGTAAAGCGCGGCAGTAGTGTTGATTGGCGTGGCAAATAAGCGCTCACCCGTGAAGTACAAAGAAGGCAATAGCAGTATAGCGGCACAGCCAAAAAGGCTCGCCATAGCAGATTTAGAGTGCCCTCCAGCATTAATGAGTTGCTTGGCTGCCCACGAGTACCCGGCATAAGTTACTCCCGCTACCAGCCCCAGTACTATCCCCGCATGTTGTTTGTATTCTGTCTCTGGTAGCATCACCACACTTGACGATTTTCCTGTGCTTAGCAAAACAATTCCCACCGCGCCTAAAACGAAGCTGACCACCCATTTAAAAGACACCTTTTTTTTGCCGAATAGGTATTCGAAAACAGCGGCAAAGAGAGGGGCAGTGGCAATAGAAACAACCGTGCCAATTGCCACGCCTGAGAGTCGCATTGAGGCATAAAACGCCAGAGGATATAAGGCAACACAGCAGCTTCCTGCAATTACTACCAGAGGGTTAGCGCGCAAGACAGCGCTGTCTTTCTTCAGTGTTTTCCATGCAGTTAAGCATAAGAGTACACCACCCCCCCCATAGCAAATGCGCCAATGGCAAACGGGCTTATCGTTGGTGCGTATTGCGCTGCCGTCCCGGTAGTCCCCCAAAGAAAACTGGCAACCACGACAGCCAATACCCCCTTTGTACTCGCTTGAACAATCATATCTACATCTCTACGTCATTTCAGTTGAATACATAAATAGTACAGATATACATGATAATGTATTGAAGTAGCTAGGCGCTTTTATTTGCAGATTAGACGGTTTTGAGTCGTATAGGATTAAAAAAAAGCCCGAGTTTTGGCTATAGAAAAGAGTGGAGTTGGCCGATAAGCCGGGTTCTGTCGTGGGCAACCATTCCTCTAGATCAGCAATCACTCACTGATTCAAGCAACCTACCCGATCCCCATGCGGGCCACACGTTAAGGGATCCTATTTGGTCTTGCTCCGGGTGGAGTTTACCTCGCCACACTCTGTTACCAGAGGTGCGGTGCGCTCTTACCGCACCCTTTCAGCCTTACCGGCATGCGAACATGCTTAGGCGGTCTTCTCTCTGCTGCACTTGTCGTCGGCTCACGCCGCCCAGACGTTATCTGGCACCCTGCCCTTTGGAGCCCGGACTTTCCTCCCCTTTCTTACGAAAGCGACGGTTGCCTGGCCAACTCCGCGGCGCATTCTACATGAAGTACTTATTAATAGCGACAATCAAAAAACACTGCGTTGTGTTCACGCTTTAACAAGGGCGCTATTCTTGCTTAGTGAAAAAACACGATTCGACTGCACTTTTATCGGTTAATTTAGTAATGATAAACACATGATCCCCCTCTTTTAATTGGGTTTTGCCTTTTGGCACTAGCGTTTTTTCATTTCTAGCGATCATGGCAACAACGGTATCTGATGGTAGCGCTAGTTCGCTTATACACTTGCCCAATGCCGTTGATTGAACGCCAAGCTCAATTTCAATTAACTCGCGTTTATTCTTCGCAATTTTGACAATTTCTAGTGTTTTGGAAGACTCGGTCTTATGGGCTAACACCAAACCAAGCTTTCGGGCTGCAAGGGGCAATGTAGAACCTTGCAGTAGCGCCGATATTAGTACAATGAAGAACACAACGTTAAAGATGAGTTCCGCATAATCCATATTGAAGATGAGAGGGAAAATTGAAAGGATAATGGGTACTGAGCCTCTTAGCCCAACCCATGAAATTAAAAGCGACGCTTTGAAAGAAAATCGAGTAAGTAGTAGTAACGGCATTACAACCAATGGCCTTGCGATAAAAATCAATACAATCGCTATTAGTAGCCCTTCTTTCCAGTTAACAAAAAGCTCTGTAGGTGTAACTAATAGCCCTAGAATAACAAACATCGCTATCTGTCCAAGCCATGCCAACCCATCTAAAAACACAAAGGTGTTGCGTTGATAAGCAAATCGACTATTTCCAACAATAACGCCGGTTATAAAGGTTGCCAAAAAGCCGCTTCCGTTTAAGTTAGCCGCCAAACCGAACGCTAATACGCCGAATAGCATTACAAAAACGGGATACAGGCCAATTGCCATAAGTGTAATTCGCCGAAATAGCCATACTGCCAATCCTCCTATGGCAAAACCCACCACAGCCCCTACTCCCATTTGACTTACAAATAACACCAGTAAGTCGCTTGGCGTTGTATTGGTGTTTTGTATTAGAGAAATGAGTCCTATGGTAAGAAATATAGCCATTGGATCGTTAGACGCACTCTCAAGTTCCAAGGTAGACTTCACTTTTTCAGGTATGCGAATACCAGCATTGCGCAACACCGAGAATACCGCAGCGGCGTCCGTCGACCCCACTATGGCGCCAATTAACAACCCTTTGTACAGGGGCAATTCAAGCACGTACATTGCCGTAATCCCTGTGATGACCGCAGTGCCCACTACGCCAAGCGTGGCCAACAATGCAGCAGGCTTCCATGCTTGTACAATCGACTTTTTAGACGTCTGTAATCCACCGTCAAACAAAATAAGAATTAGTGCAAATGTACCGATAGCATGAGCAGCATCAGCATTGTCAAAGAATATTCGCCCGATGCCGTCTTCTCCAGCAAGCATGCCAACGCCTAAAAAAAGCACCAGAACAGGTACCCCAAAACGCGGAGACAGCTTACTTGCCAGCACGCCAATAATGGCAAGTACCGCACTAAGTAATAAAATATGATCTACTGCAAACATTTTGGGGACCTTTGTTTAACTTATGGTATGTGCGCCAGTGACGCTTGAATCTCTTCAGACGTAGGTTTTAGCTGTGCTTTTCCTTGTTGCTCGCGACGCACTCCTAACATATACAGCAAAGCTGACGTGATAAACAATGTTGAAGAGGTGCCAATGACCACGGCAAAAACCATGGGTACGGCAAAACTTTCGACTGCATCGCCACCAAAAAGTGCCATAGGTAAAAGCGCAAGTAGCGTAGTGACGGATGTAAAAACAGTTCTACTTAGCGTACTGTTTACTGCGTCATTGATGGTGTCTGCCAGTGGCTTTGTAGGATCTATACGCAGCAATTCACGTATGCGGTCAAGTACAACCACTTTGTCATTAATTGAATAACCAATGAGTGCTAAAAGGGCAGCAACGGCGGTTAAATTAAACTCGATGCCTGTAAGCGCGAAAAATCCAACCGTTTTAGTAAGGTCGAGCAAAACCGTTAACAGTGCCGCAGTTGCAAAGTGCGCCTCAAATCGCGCCCACAAGTAGACCAACATTCCCGCTCCCGCTATTAGCAGTGCCAAAATGGATAGCTCAGCAAACCCACCACTTACTTTCGGACCCACAACATCTACCTTATCGAACGAAACGTGACTGTCAGCGTTTTGTATCTCTGCTTTAAGTGAGTCAGTATAAGATACCTTGCTACCATCAACTTTCGCGTTACTCTGCGCCTCTGCTAGCGGTGCGCGCAATAAATAATGATGTTCGCTGCCATACTCTTGGATAGCCACCTGTTCAAAACCGCTGCTTCTTATTGCATTGCGCAGTTCGTCAGTTGACAAATTAGGGGCTGTTAGCTCAATCATGGTACCGCCCGTAAAGTCAACGCCATAGTGAAGCCCCGGTTTCGCAAAAAGGCCTATCGACGCCATCGTTAGCACAACAGAGAGTGTCAGCGCTATTTTGCGTTTCGATAAGAAGTTAATGCCTTTTAAACTGTCACTCATTCGTAGCAATGGTGATGAAAACGTTAAAGGCGTTCGTGTGGCCGGCTTACCTTTTCGGTACTTCACAACCCAGAGCATCAACATTTTTGTTAATGCCACTGCGGTAAATACGGAAGAAATCAAACCTAGCGCAATGGTGATGGCAAAACCTTTTATTGGCCCGCTACCAAACATAAAAAGTAAACTTACTGCAATAAGGGTAGTAAAATTTGAGTCCACAATAGTGGCAAAGGCTTTATCAAACCCCACATTGATAGCACTAGTAGCAGGGCGCCCTTTTCGGCTCTCTTCGCGAATGCGCTCATTTATGAGGATATTGGCATCCACAGCCATTCCCATTGTTAGAATAATTCCCGCAATACCAGGTAGCGTCAGCGTGGCTCCAAATAAGGTGAGAGCGCCAAATACTAAGCCCATGTTGATACAGAGCGCAAAACTCGCAATAGCTCCCCATCGTCCATAAATCGCCACCATGAACGCGAGCACTAATAATGCACCGGCCACACCACTTTCTACGCCAGTTTGAATAGCGTCACTGCCCAAATCGGGACCTACTGTGCGCTCTTCTACAATATCAAGTGGTACTGGTAGCGCGCCCGTTCTCAACATAAGGGCAACATTGTGCGCCTCGGGTAACGTAAAATTACCTGTAATTTCACCACGTCCCCCTGGAATCACACTATTGATAACGGGGGCTGTCACCACCTTGTCATCTAGCACAATAGCAAGCACTCGACCTATATTTTCCCGCGTCATGCTAGCGAACTGTTTCGCCCCTGTACTATCTAACTTAAACGTAACTACAGGTTGGCCTGTTTCACTACTGAGCACCCCGGCAGCATCAGTGATATGCTCACCTTCTAGAGCAACGCGCTGCTCTAGACGATAAGTATTGCCCGACTCATCTTGTTTTGTCATTGATGCTGTGGACTGACTATTTGCTTGCCAGTGAAACGTCATTTGTGCAGTGGTACCCAATAGTTTTTTGACCTGAGTGGGATCCGACACCCCAGGCATTTGCACAAGTATGGCATCACTGCCTTGTAACGTTACGCTTGGCTCTGTAAGTCCTGTTTCATTTAATCGTTTTCTCACCACCTCTACACTTCGATTAAGCGCATCTTTAAGTAACTGCTGGGTATACAACTCACTTAGTGCAAGACGAACGTTAGCATTGTCGATGTTAACGTCTAACGCCCCATAGCCAGATGGTTGTGCAGATACCTGAAATGCAGTTTCTTTGACCTTTCGCGCATCTTCACTATTACGAAGGGTGAAACGGATACTGTTTGATTGATTGCTAGACTGCTTTGAATAACGAATATTGGCGTCTCTTAACGCACTAAATAAATCGCTTGAGAAGCTATCGAGTTGCTTTTTGACAAGTGCATCGGCATTAGCCTCTAGCAGCAAATGAGAGCCACCTTGCAAATCTAAGCCCAAAGATAATGTATGTGAGGTGTACCACTTTGGTAATTGTTGGTTTATTGAATGTGGTAATAGGTTGGGTAATGCGCTAAGTAAGCCAAGTATGACAATAAGCACATACACAACACCACGAATAGGTGATCGTGTCATTGGAAGTCTTCCTAAATTTAATATACGGCACGACGACACTGCGAGTATTTGCACTATCGCCGATGGTGGTACCCGTGAAGTACCGTTTACGCGTTATGAAAATCTAGAAAGTGAGGTGGGCCCCTTGGGCGAGGGTAGTTATAAGACTGTTTGCCTTTGTTATGCGGTATTCCCGCGAAAGGCACTTCAACAATACGCGACGGCACATTGATAAACATGTAGGAAGGTAAAGCATCTACATCATCAGTACTATCAAGCGTTTGGGCTGTAGCGATAAGCCTTAAGCCATTAAAGCGTAACGAATAGTTATTGCCAGAGTGGTTAAACTGAGCAAGCGGTGATTGAGTAGTAAACCCCACATCCTCAGCAATACTTTTACTTTGAAAACCAGCGCTAAATACTAGGCACGACAACACCCATGCCAATACAAGCGGCATGTAGTGATAAGACATTGGACGTGAAGCATTTGGTGTCAGAGCAACTACTCTATAAATTTTTTATTGAGTGCGATTGATACTACGCATTAAATGTGGGGAATAAAAGACATTACTCAAGGTAAAGCATAACAAATTTCTTTACCGCCTAAAAAAGCCCTAGTTGTCTAGGGCTTTATATAATTACCATAAAGCGAAAGCCTAATTATACGACGGCAATCACATCTTCTTTTGCTAATCGGGCTTTTGGCAAGCCATAATTCCAGTCTTCTTCTGTATCTGGGTAACCCATGGCGAGGGCGACTTCACAAACGTGACCATCTAGTTCGTCTTTAAACAGCTCGCCGATAAGGTCAGGGTCTACTCCTTCCATTGGCGTAGAGGCAATACCTAACCGAGCTACGGTGTGAAGTACATTACCCAAAGCCAGATAGACTTGCGCTTTTGTCCACTGGGCATTGTTGCCGTTGTCATCTGTATTCATTTCAGCAAAAGCATAAGCTCCCATGAAATTTTCACGCATAGATTCAGGCAAGTGGCCCGATGACACTTCAGCATCTACACGTTTTACAAACTTTTCTTTAGTGAATGTAGGATCGTATGCAAACAAAATAATATGTGATGCTTCTTTTGCATGATGCTGATTGAATTGATGCTTGTTAGCAAAGGTATCATGCAAGCGCTGCTTCGCCTGTTCACTCTCAACAACCACGAACTTCCACGGTTGAGAGTTGATAGAAGACGCAGATAATCTCATTGCCTCAAGGATTACATTGAGGTCTTGAGCATCAATGCGCTTGTTACTGTCATACTTTTTGACCGTATAACGCTTGTTGAGATCTTCGATAATCGGATGAGACATGGCTAACTCCTCTCAATGTCATTTAAGGGTTTTGTAAACTGAGCGCTATAGTAATCAGTTTGGTTTTCAATGATAAGACGGGTAAAAGCTGAATCAGTTTCTGTCATTTTTTGAAAATAAAAACACGCTGAGTGTCGCTTGTGCGACAGCCAGTTATTAATGGCAGCTCGACCTTGAGACGATCAGTTTTATTTTTAGTACGAAATGCCACACACAGTAAACCATTTGCTTATAAAGTGATTAATATTGTTCGACAAGAATTTCGTATGATGGAATTAAAAGATTTACATGACGCCACGGCTTTTATATTAAAAAACAAGCCAAGTATTTTTTGGTACAGAATTGCGAACCGAATTTTTAATGGCGCATTGATGGAAAAGATATCGCTATCATTATTCGCGGGCCTTTGTAAAAAGATATATACCGAAAATAACGACAGCACAGTGGTAATTACACTAAAAAAGCAGAAGCATATAATTAGTCAGAAAGAGTTTATTTTGTTGTACCTTTCTAGTTACCAAGAATTGTGCACAAACCAGATATCAATCATTTTAAAGCAAGAAGTGAGCGATATCGAAACCACATTAGCCAGAACAAAAAGCAAACTTACGACTCAATAGCTTAAGCATTTAAGCCGCCAATTTAAATTTCACGTCAGCTTTAGCATCAACAATTCAATCATTTCTTTGCGTATGATACTTTCTGCGTTGCTACTTTCTGTCTTACTACTCTTTGTCTTTAGTCTCTCTTCTAACCCCGCGCCTTGTACTTATTTACAACACGCTTTTATCCAGCAGTCTCATTTTTTTATTTTCAACTTTGAACAATTTGTCGATCTTTCTAGATGATCGGTTTCATTCGCGCGTTTTGCATTTGCTTAAATATATTTCAGAGATTGAGGTCGTCTCTTCTCTCTAAATTTGACTGGTATATTAAGGAAACGAAAATGAAAGTATCTAAAACGCTTAAGTTAATTGGTGCAGCAAGCGCACTTATCTTCAGTAGCTTCACATTCGCCTCTGCGGTTAACGTTGAACAGAATGACGTGGCAATCCACGGTTACGACCCTGTAGCTTACTTTGTTAGCAACAAAGCAGTAGAAGGTTCTGCGCAGTACACTGCAACGCACGACGGCGCTATCTACCGCTTTTCTAGTGCTAAAAACCGCGACCTTTTCAAATCAAACACCGATAAGTATGCACCTCAATTCGGTGGCTACTGTGCAATGGGTGTTGCGCTAAACAAAAAGCTAGACGTAGATCCAAGCGCCTTTTTAATCAAAGGTGACAAGCTTTACTTAAACCTTAACAAACAAGTACAGAAGAAATGGATGGAAGACATCCCAGGTAACCTAAAAACGGCTTACCGCGTATGGGATGGTATCGAAACCCTTACTGTTGCTGAAGCGAACGCTGAGGACTAAGCCAACATGAATTTAGTACCTGATGATTCACATGCAGGCACTACTATCGCAGAGCCTGAATTGGTTCTGCTTTATTTCACTGCTCAGTGGTGTGCACCTTGCAAACAACTTGGTCCATCGATGTCAATGTTAACAGAAGCCTACAAAGCGAAAGTTCGCGTAGTGAAAATTGATGCTGATGAAAAGTTTGAAATGATGAGGGAGCTTGGGCTAAGAGCCATTCCCGCATTAGTGCTAATGCACAGCGATAAACGATTAGATGAACGAATTGGCCTGCAGGCGTATAACGACTTAACTCAATGGCTAGATTCACACATTCAGCTTTTGAAAAAATAAGGAAAAATCAATGGATAACAAGACTAAACTAGCCGCTGCGGCGCTTGCCGTAGTGCTTACAACGTCAATTACCGCGCCAGTGCAAGCTGCTGCAAAAGAAAAATGTTACGGCATTTCAGCAGCAGGCCAAAATGACTGTGGAAACTTAGCTGGCACACACTCATGTGCAGGCCAGTCAACTGTCGACAATGATCCAGGCGAATGGAAGTTGGTTGCAAAAGGTACATGCGAATCATTAGGTGGCATGCTCAAAGCGGAAGCGAAACGTCGCTACCAGCAAAACAAAGAGCAATAAGCACAAGTTTAAAGGCGGTGGAGACTACTTATGTCAAACAAAGATGAAGCGCAAACTACATCAAATACTCTACCCAATTTTGGTGTTGGCTTGCGTCATCAGCATTATTCCGACGCGTTGAATGACAAAGTAGACTCCACCGACTTTATTGAAATACATGCAGAGAACTTTTTCGCTGAGGGTGGAAAACTTATTGATTATCTCGAGGCTGTAAGCACGCAATATCTAATGAGTATTCACGGTACCGCTATGGGGTTGGGCTCAGCAAGTGGTGTGCCTGTTTCCTATCTACGACCTTTTAAGCAACTCGTGGAGCGAGTAAACCCAATTCATATTTCAGATCATGCTAGCTTCAGCTGGGGCACGATAAACAACCAACCTGTGCATTCCGGTGATTTGCTTCCGCTCACCTTCGATAGGGCCCATTTAGATATACTGGTGAATAATGTTGATCACGTCCAACAAACACTCGGTAGAAAATTGCTGGTTGAGAACATTGTCAGCTACTTAGATCACGCTTACGATCCTATGTATGAATGCGACTTTTTATCTGAACTCGTATCAAGAACACAATGTGGTTTGTTGGTTGATATTAACAATATAGTGGTAAACCAAAGAAACTTCGCACGTACTTCAAAAGACGTGATACCCGCAGCAACAAGATGGTTGTCTTCTATTGTGTCAGATGCAGTAGAAGAAATTCACTTAGCCGGCAGCAGTAAACCACCAGCAGGCGAGCTTATTGTTGATGATCACAGCCAACCTGTAGATGAAGAAGGTTGGATGCTGTACCGACACGCAACCACTTTATTTACCAACGCTTCAACCCTTATAGAGTGGGACAACGATTTACCGTCGTGGCAGGAACTCAATGCTGAAGCAAAAAAAGCGCGAAAGTTCCATTCAACACTGAGCGAGTTAAAGGACGATGAAAAATAGCGACCTCACTCCACTGCAATACCAAAATGCACTGATTGACTCAATTTTTACGAATGAAGATACCGTGTTACTCAGCGATAAGGCGAAACGGATTTATCGTAGTAACCTCATTCATACTGCTCATAGAGCGTTATCGATAAGCTATCCTATTTTTGAATCGATGGTGGGTGAGCAAGTCACATTGACACTCGCTATACGACTACTCGCGCAGGAAAAGCCACGCCATGGAGATTGGGCACAGTGGGGTTCTTCACTCTCTTTGCTTGTTGCAAATAGCGAGCTTAGTGACGCCCACCCTTATCTAACAGATGTCATTGATGTAGAGTGGAAAATTCATACTGGCTTTAGAAAAACGCAGCGACCATTTGACCGCGACAGCTTCAGTGCGTTAGCAAAAGACGATTTGGGCAAGGTATTTATCGAGCTGCAAGACGGTGTTTCTATCATTCAAAGCCCATATGCGTTAGACAGCTTTAGGCGAATGCATACTGACACAACCTATGAGCCTCAGCTGGACACGTTGCTTGCTCCGCAAGGTTTCTATTATTTTGTTATTTATCAAGATGAAATGGGGTTAATGAAAGTAGAACGTACGTCAGAGGCGACTTACTTATGGCTGCATGACATTCAAAAAAGTCACTCTCTTGAATATTTGCTCGACAAGTACCCTTCATTCGACATGCCCAGTTGGCTTCAAGAAGCTATTCAAAAACATTGGCTTGTTTCATTAATATCATAGTATTGAGAACCCAACATGTTTAATTTAAAAAGTGTTGCCTTAATTTTTTTACTTATTGCCGCCTCATACCCATTAAGCACTTATGCAGAGGCAGAACTCCGCGCTCCCAACTTCACCGTCTCAACCATCAATGGCGAGCAGTTCGAGCTTAAGGACAAGTGGCTAGAGAAACCGACTTTACTCTATTTTTGGGCGACGTGGTGCCCATACTGTAAAAAAGCGACACCTTCATTAGTTACCATTCACACTGAGTTTTATGACGCTATCAATGTTATTGGTGTCAATGTGGGGATAGAAGATGAAGAAGCAGACATAGTCCGATATATGAGCAAATATGACATCGCGTTTCCCATTGTTTTTGATCAATCACACGAGATAAGCAATGCTTATCAGGTCATAGGGACACCCGTTATTGCTATTGTCTCTACCGAGGGTGAATTGTTATACCGCGGTCATACATTACCCGTAGGGTTTACTGATTACCTAAGAAGTATTAAAGAAGGTGGCTAGCGTGTTTTCACACATAAGAGACAATACACCATTGTTGCTTCGCGCCGCGAAAACCGCAATGGTGGTGGGTACAATCTTGTTAATCATTAATCAGTACGAAGCCTTAATTGGCGCAACACCGATTAACACGGTCAAAGCCGTATTGAGTTATTGCGTTCCGTTTTGTGTATTTCTATACGGCAGCAAAACTCGCATCAATCCTTAAGGTAGCTGTGCCGCGTCGGTGAGCGATGCTTTCAACTGCTTTAGCTTTGCCCTATCTTCATCTGTGAGCGTGGCTTTCAGCGATAGACCGGTATTTACCGCTTGCAGTGCCTGTTTGTACTTACCTAACTGTTGAAGTGCTAAAGCCTCGAGATAGTAGGCTTTCGGCACCTGCGGTATTTTCTCACTTAACCATTGAGAAACCGACACCGCTTGATGCCAATGCTGTGCGTTCACAAGATATTCGATATGTCCGATTACGCTGTTTTGGGTCCAATAACCATGAGTAAACGGGCGTATGTTGAATTTGTATTTTTGTTCAAGAGCTTGATGAAATTGCGTTAAAAAGGTTAGCGACATTTCTGGTTTCTCGCGCAGTAGAGGGTAATTCGGCCGCCATAGCGACATAGGAAAGAGCGTAGACATGGCTTGAATAATTGCAACAGACGCGTGTTCATAGTGTTCGGTTTCATCATGGATAATGGCATGGAGGCCAAACTGACGTAACGATTTGTCTTTTTGAAGCTCAACGAAAGGGACGGCTCTTTCCGGCTCATTGTCTCGGTCTTCAGAAGCCAGGCTTAGATAGAGAAATCGTCCTTCGCTTTGTTTCGCTTTTCTGACTAGAAGCTTTTTAAGTGACGTCTCACTATGGTTGAATGAGGACGTTGCTAAAAAATCTGCTGCCATAGCTATATGTGCAGAAAAAAGCGGTGATTCGTTCAAATAGTCATAAATGACATTGGTCGATGTAGGCGAAAGACCAATAATCGCGCGATAGTCATTCACGTTAGTGAGGTTTTCAATATAGGGAATGAGCTCTTTGCGCATAAAGTTGTCGAAGACTTCGGGTTTGCTTTGTGAAAACACAACAGCATCCCCGAACAAACGTTTTAGTGGCACTGCAAAACCGAATCGTTCATGAGCATCCCGCGCTCTTACTCCCACTATAACGGCTTTGGGGGCTAAACCTCTTTCCCAGCGCAGTTTCAACGTAGAAACCACAACATCAAACAATACGTTGCTGTCGAGAACATAAACCGTTGGCAAAGCGATGGGTGATACATCTATGTCTTGTGGAATGTAGATGTCAATAACACGCTCTCCTTTCAAATACTCTGAAGTAAAAATAAATTTCTCGCCCAGCAGGCGCGTTTGCCCATCTGCCAACGCACTGATGCTTGTCACAAAAAGAAGTATCCCTAACCAAACTACGCTACGAATTTGCATTGTCTTCTCCATTAATAAAAAAAGCGCAGCTTGCGCTGCGCTTAAAAAGGGAACGGCCTAAAAACAATCAGTCGCGCTTAGTCAAAACGACTGGCTTTTTTCTTAACAAGAAAATCCACAGACAACTTGCCTGCTCCCCAAAACACGATGTGCAGCAAAATTACGCCCCAGATAATGTGCTCATTAAGTGCTGCTGGCGGCATATCTTCTAAACTCATCACCGCAACTACGTTAACAACACTTAGCGCTAGTGCACTAAAACGACTCGCAACACCAAGTGACAGTAAAATTGGAAAAACAATTTCACCAAACGTCGCCAGATAAGCGGCAAGGGTAAAAGGCAGTAGAGGCACTTGGTATTCGTATTCAAACAAGAATAATGTTGATTCAAAGTCAGCAATTTTGGTAAGGCCTGAAGCCCAGAAAACCCAAGCTACATACAGTCTTCCTAGTAGACTAACTAATGACTGTGGCGTTGATAAAAGCGTCGATAAATTCTCGAACAATTGATATGAATTGGCAGTGAGTGACTTCATAAGTAATCTCCTAAACGTGGTATTTGACTAACTGCGTGCTACCAACAAATATTACTTTTTTCGTATCAACAAAATGAAACCAAGCGTACTGCGAAAGTGACAATTCGTTTAAATATCACGCATTTTTCAACCATTCTTTAGGCGATAACCCCAAGCGTTTTCTAAAAACTCTTGCCAGTGCAGAGGCATGCTCATACCCCACTTTATTGGCCACAATACTTACCGGCACATTATCTTTTAACATCTCCTTGGCCAGTGCTATTCGCACATCTGTAATATAGTCGTTAGGTGTAGTGCCTACCGTTTCACGAAATAAAGTGGCAAATTTTGAACGAGACATCGCGGCAACATCAGCCAAAGAATCAACTGTCCAACTTTGTTCAGGCGCACCGTGAATTGAGGCAATAACTTTTGATAATTGAGGGTGTGTTAATGCGGCAAGTACACCACCTTGTACCATTTGGTTGTCCAGTACGTAGCGCAACACTTGTAATAAGAACATTTCACTAAGTTTGTCGATCATGGCCAGCCTAGCCACAGACTGGTTAAACGCTTCTTCAAATAACCAAGAAGCAGTGCGACCAATATCGTCATGCAAAGACAGCGGCAGCACCAAAATATCAGGTACTGCATCGAGCAATAGTTTTTTATCAATCGATTCAATAATAACGTTGGCACATACCAACTGTGGTGCGTCAACGTTGTCAGAGATTATCCTGTGAGTTGTGGGGCCTGGCATGAAAATAACCGAAGGTTCGTCGACAATAATTTTTCGGTTATTGTCTAACACTAAGGTTAGCTTTCCGCTTTTCAGCAAGTGAAGATGCCCGTTATTATCTCCTTCAAAAGATTGGATGCCGCACAACTTACCACTGAAAAACACATCGGCTTTAATAGAGATTTTGCGAAGAATTGTAGCGATGTTTTCCATTGGATTAAGCACTCAAAAAATAATGAAACCAAAGCGAAGGCATTCACTTGGTCTATTGCACAATAGCGACAAGCATAGCGATAAGTTTATTTTAGAATGAAACAATGCGTACAAAATACTTGTCCGAGAATACGCAATGTTGCTCATCGGTCTTCCCTAAAACTATAGATAGGATAGACTCAATATAGGCAACACCGATCAGTAAATGGAGAGTAACGTTGGACAGACTAACGGCAATGCAGGTGTTTGTAGCAGTGTTTGAGAGCGGTAGTTTTTCGGCCGCCGCCAGAAAGCTCAACAAGCCCCAAACCACCATTAGTCGCCAAGTGAAAGATCTTGAAGAATACTTGGGTGTTCAATTGATTTTAAGGACAACGCGCACGCTCTCGCTCACCGAAGCAGGCCGAAACTATCTCTCCTGTGCAAAAAAGTTACTCGACTCATTAAGTGAGATGGAACAAGAAGTGAAAGGGGAATTCAAAGAGCCCAAGGGTAATTTAACGATTACCGCCCCCATTATAATGGGAAGGATGCATGTATTTCCTTTGTTAGCTGAGTATATGAACGCCTTTCCTGATGTATCGGTGAGATTAATATTGACCGATCAGAACATGCATCTTTATGAAGACCTTGTCGATATTGCGATTCGAGTTGGCGACCTCCCCAATAGCGATCTTGTTGCGAAAAAAGTAGGAGAGGTACATAAGATTTTATGTGCTTCACCAGAGTATATAGAACAAAATGGTATGCCTAAATCGCCACAAGCTTTAAGTCATCACAGTGTAATTACCTTTGAGGGGCTCGATTCAACAACGCGATGGCGATTCAGTGAGCATGGCAAAGATATTGACGTGCCAGTTATGTCACGGATGAAAGCAAATTCCACTGATATTGCAGTACTCAGCGCCCGAGAAAGTCTTGGTATTGCGCGCGTTCTTTCCTACCAAGCCTTACCCTACTTGATGAATAACGAGTTGGTACGCATTCTTAACGAATATAATCCACCTGCGTTGCCGGTTAACTTACTCTTTATCAGGCATGATCCACTGCCTATTAAACAACGCAGTTTTATTGATTTCATGGTACCTAGACTGCAAGGGCGATTAGCCGACGTTGCGCGCGATTGGCATTCCCTCGACCAGCAGAATGCCAACCGATGATAAATCAAAGTTCTATCTCAATGTCTTGCTGAACCTTGCCTTTCCCGCCGGCCATTAGCCCCGTAATTTTACCGTTTGAGGTAGTAAGGTCCACACTAATCAAACTCGGCGATGGCGGTGCCATGAATTTGCCCTGCTCTATCTGAAATGTTTGCTTCTTTATACCTACAATATCATGCAATACACACGCTAAAGGCCCTGCTGCCATGCCGGTTGCAGATTCTTCTTTTATGCCATAGCGCGGCGCAAACATTCTGGTTGTCGCATCTTTATCTGTAGCACCGGGATTGGTGGTAAAAAGGTAGTAACCAACAAGATCCAGTTTATTACTGATAGTCTCTATTGCATCAAAGTTGGGCTCGAGTTGTTGTAACCTCGTTCCTTCTTTTACACCAATAACGATAAAGCTATTACCGGTGTTAACCAGTATTGGGCTTACTGTCACGTCCAAGTCTTTTGTCGAAAGTCCAACTGAGTCAAGAACGCTATCTAGCGTAACCCCTTGTTTCGGCCAGTCTGAGGGGGCAGTATACCTTGGGCTTAGTTGCTCCATAAACGCCATTGTACCTTTAATTGAAATAGCTCTTGAGCCATCAACCGTCTCTTTCGATGTCATGCCCTCTTGTACTATCCCCTTCTCAGCCATGTAAGCAAAGGCCGCTACCGTGGCGTGTCCACAATGAGCAATCCGACGCACGGGGGTAAAGAAGTCTAACTTAAAGCCATCACTTGTCGAATTAGAAACAAAAGCGGTTTCAGATAGGCCTAATTGCGCTGCAACTTTTAGCATTTGCGCTTCGCTTAGCGCGTCTGCATCAAGCACCACGCCAGCAGGATTTCCTCCTATTCCGTTGTGAGTAAAACCACTAACAATGTGTGCAGAGATTGTATTTCCCTGCGCCTTAAAATGAGAAATTTTCATTATTTTCACCTTTCACAATAGATTAAAGTCGTTACAAAGAATATGCTTATTTATGTTAACTAAACACTCATATAAACATGTGAAAAACTCATGAATAGAACTCATGTCGATTTGGCCAAACTGGTACAAAGCGCTCCTTTGCTCGCAGCAATTCATAGCGAGAGAAGTTTTACTAAAGCAGCCGAAAAGCTTGGTATTGACCAGTCAGCGGTAAGCCACAGAGTAAAATCAATTGAAGCGTCGATTGGCTTTGCCTTGTTTAGTCGCACAACTCGGCAATTAGCCCTTACTGATGCCGGGCGCATTTTATGTGAAGCAGCAACATCGTCTGTTGATCTGTGGACGCAGGCTTTAGCACAGTTAGAAAGAATAAATAAAACTGAACAAATTCAACTTTCTGTTTCTTCCTCTCTAGCAATGAAGTGGCTTATTAAAACACTACCGAGTGCAAAGCAATACGGTATCAGCGTTGCACTTAATGTTGATGATGAGCTTGTTGAGTTTGAGCAAAGTGGCATTGATGCAGCAATACGGTTTGGTGTAGGTCCCTTTCCTGGTCATTATGCGATGCGTATTTCAAAGTGTGCCTTACAACCTGTAGTAAGTCCTCACTACGCCTCTTCTATCCTCCAGTCACAGGAAGAAAGTTCAACGCTGTTATTAAACAGCAATACTGTGTTCCTTGCAGACCGAAAGGGAGAGCATGACAAAACGCAGTACAACTGGGAAACCTACATTAAAAAAGCGAAGCTATCGATTGACCACTTCGGTATTTCCTACGAATTCGACCGAGCGGACTTGTTGCTACAAAGTGTCATTAGTGGCTTAGGTGTAGGACTAGGCCGCACACTGCTCATCGAAGATGATATTAACCGTGGCTTTCTAAAGCCTATTGGAAAAGCGGTTTCAATTGACGCGAGTTACTGGCTAGTATGCTCTGCAAACTTTGCTCAAACTGAGCGTTTTGAAAACTTACAGCGCTGGCTTAGATCGCTTGTGTGCACAACCAACTAACACTAACCCGTAACAGCCAAATATCACTCTTATGACTATAGTGATCATAATGGGGAATCATTGCGGGTAGTCATAGCGTACATAACAACGTACAGTAGACACACGTTCTACCCACCAGAAAAACAAATATAAAAGGAATGGCGAATATGAAGAAATACGTTTTAGCGCTCGCTGCACTAAGTGCCCTAACAGTGAATGCTGATACGGGCTCGCGGCTTATTGCTTCAGGTGGTATTACTTCGATAGAGGGCGTTGCAGGTGGTGGTATCACGCCTTGGGCTTTTATTGGCGGGTACGCGAGCAAAGAAGAAATCTCTTACAATGCAAATTTGCAATACTTAAGTTTAAACGACTATTCGCTTACCACTGCGGGAGGGAGTATTAGTTTCTATGATCGGGTTGAAGTAAGTCTTCAGCGACAGAAATTAGAAATAGCATCAGGGTTAACCAGCAATGTATTTGCATTACTTACTGACGGCGCAATTACCAACGCTAATTCAGCCACCATTGAGCAAGACATTTTAGCCGTTAAAGTGAAACTATTTGGTGACGGTGTCTTTACTCAAGACTCTTGGATACCGCAAGTTTCTGCCGGTGCACAGTATAAGAAAAATAACGATTTTGACAGTTCGTTAAGCCTGCCAGATGGTAGCGTACCGCTACCTAATATTGGCGTACCTCAACTACTCGGCGCCAAAGATGACAGCGGTACGGACGTATATATCACGGCCACCAAGCTTTGGTTAGGTGCAGTAAATGGCTACAACTTGCTAACTAATGTAACCGCTCGATACACCAAAGCAAATACACTCGGCCTATTAGGTTTTGGCTCGCCAACTGATGACGACGCAACTTTGGAATGGGAAGGCTCGCTTGCACTTCTTATAAGCCCGACCACTGCAATAGGCGCTGAATTTCGCACTCAATCCAACCGCCTTGGTGGGCTCGGGGAAGAAGATACGATTAGCGATATCTTTGTTGCTTACTTCCCCAATAAATCCATGTCACTAACCGCTGCTTATGTCGATATGGGAAACTTGCCGCTGCAACAAAGTTCAAGTGGTTTTTATCTTACCTTCAATGCCAACTTTTAATAGGGAGGTAAAGACAATGACTTTTCGAACTTATGTACTTAGCGCCTTGCTTCTAGTAGCAATCTTAGGGTGTGCATCAACGTCTCGTCAAAGTCTGTACGATGAGATTGGTGGCCATCAAACCCTTAACACCATTTTTGGGGTATCGATAACCCGTATTTATACCCACCCTGAGATTGGCCACTATTTCAAAGGCGTTCCGAAGCAGCATTTGCGTGAGCAATTAGTAGCACAAACGTGCGAACTCATTGGTGGACCTTGTGAATACGACGGAGAAAGTATGTTGGAGTCACATAAGGACTTAGATATAAAAGAACGGGAGTTCTATATTCTTGTTGAAATTGTACAAGGCGCTATGAGAGATGTTGGACTCACTTACCAACAGGAAAATCAGATTTTAAAAAAGTTAGCTCCCATCAAATACCAAACTATCAATCTGTAGCTTTGGTTAAGAAAAAGCATCGAAAAAGCGTCACAAGAAATTTAACTAAAATACTGAACAAAATATAGCCAAAGCATAAATTTTGGACTAGCATGATGTTGCAAGTTTGCATCTTTAAAGGATTGATATGAAAAAGTTTATGTTTACGTTGATGGCGGGCGCGACCTTGGTCGCTGGAGTAAATGCACAAGAAGGCACAGGAGGTGCAGATACTAATGGTAGTGGCGCTATTAATGGTAGTTATATCGCTACGGGCCTAGTGGCTGCCGGTGTTGTTGCAGGCATCGTTAATAATAACTCAGCAAATGCTCCTGTAACGCCTCCTGGCCCAACACCTCAACCCTCATGTGAAGGCGACGACCCACTTGATGGCGATGTGTGCGTTGGTACTACGATTACAGTTACCGTTTCTGGTACAACAACAATAACAGTACCAGTAACCTTTACCTACGCACCAACAGTTCAATAATTGAATATTAACAACGAAAAAGCCCTCTAGAAGAGGGCTTTTTTAAACGCTTATTGCCTAATTAATTAGGTGTAATTGCGTTGTGATATACGTCCTGAACATCATCGCAGTCGTTCAACATATCCATAAACTTTTCGAACATTGGCATGTCTTCTTCACTGATCTCTGTTTCAGTTTGTGGCATCCAACTCATTTCTTCTGCAATAAAGCTAATGTCTGGATAAGCCTCAGTTAATGCCGTTTTCACTTGATAGAATTCAGTGTGCGGCGCGTAAACCGTCACTTTACCATCTTCAACTTCAACGTCAGTAACATCGACATCAGCTTCCATCAAAACTTCTAAAATAGCGTCTTCGTCATCGCCTTCAAACTGAAATACAGCTTGGTGATCGAACATGTGCGATACCGCACCTTGGGCACCTAGCTTGGCATTTGTTTTTGTAAAGCAGTTACGGACTTCAGTGATAGTACGGTTTGCGTTATCTGACAAGCAGTCAACAATCACCATACAGTTACCCGGTCCAAAACCTTCGTAGCGCATAGGCTGGAAATCTTCACCCGCACCACCGGCAGCTTTATCAATCGCTTTTTCAATTACGTGGCTTGGAACTTGGTCTTTCTTCGCCTTTTCCATTAAGCGGCGAAGTGAAAGGTTAGTGTCTGGATCGGTACCACCATTTTTCGCGCATACGTAAATTTCTTTACCGTACTTAGAATACACTTTAGTTTTTTGGCCGGCAGTTTTTGCCATGGCGTTTTTACGTACTTCGAATGCTCTTCCCATCTTAAAATTCTCTTTCTCGCAATACAGAATGCTGCGTTGGGGTTGATTTCAGTTTATTTCATACTCTGAACTATCAAGTGAACGAAAGCATTGAACAGCCCGTTTGTCATGCAAACGCATGGGATAGCGCAGAAAAAAGTGGCGAAATTCTACCTTATTTTATACCCAACAATACAGCCCCAATTCGCTTTTGTTGCTCTATTGCGCCACTTGTAGGCTGATAAACCAATTCAAATAGCACTTTTAAGGCAAATGCTCCGTTGCTAGGTAATCGTGTGATTGCATCTCTTTTAAACGGCTTAAACAGCGTCTAAATTCGAAATTCAACAGTCCTTCTGTGTACAACTTTTCCAACGCAACTTCTGCAGAAATAATCAGCTTTACATTGCGCTCGTAAAACTCATCAACCATTGCAATAAAGCGCCGTGCTACATCATCGTTGTGCTGCCCCATCTCTTTTACATTGGCTAGCAGCACAGAATGATAGCAGCGGCTAAGCTCTATATAATCACTTTGACTGCGCGGGCCGCCGCAAAGATCGCTAAAATCAATCATAAGCACACCATCGGCATTGCGCAGCGTTTTGATCTTCCGGTTATTCACATCTATCTCTTCACCTGACGTACCTTCTTCCGGTGCCAGTTGAGCAAAATAGCAATGCAGGTTTTCTGTTGCTTTGTCATCCAGTGGGAAGTGATAAATCTCTGCTTGTTCGAGGGTACGAAGCCGATAATCAATACCGCTGTCGACATTCACAACACGCGTGTTTTGGTTGAGCAGGTCAATGGCAGGTAAAAACCGGGCGCGTTGTAAACCATTCTTATACAGGTCATCTGGTACAATATTTGACGTGGCCACAAGCACAATACCGTGACCGAAGAGCTCTTCCATCAAGGTACCTAAAATCATCGCATCGGTAATATCAGACACGAAAAACTCATCAAAACAAATAACTCTCGCCTCTTTCGCAAGCTTTGCAGCAACCAGCTTCAACGGATCTTGGGCATTTTTCAGCTGCTTAAGTTCATCGTGAATACGATACATAAAGCGGTGAAAATGAACGCGCATTTTCTTTTCAAACGGCAGACAATCGTAAAAGGTATCAACAAGGTAAGTTTTTCCGCGTCCCACGCCGCCGTAAAAATAGATACCCTGAATACCAGGTTTAGCATGGCCCTTTCCGAACGCCGCTTTTAACTTCACCCGCCATGTCGTTTTCTTTTCTGGCTGGGTTAACTCATCGAACAAGCGCTGCAACTCTTTAACCGCATTTTCTTGCGCTGCATCATAATGAAAGTCAGACGACTGTAGATCTAGCTGATATTTTTCCCATGGCGTCATCGCCGAAACCACTCCGTACAAAAGTCAATAGCGGTACTTGCTGCACCGACCTGCTTGAATTTCTCAATTATGACCTTAATTTTACTGGAAATCACGGTAGAATCGCACCTTGAAAATAGACATACACTGTTATCATTACAATAAATGTCAGTATGTATGCGCTTTTCGGGTTCGACCTTGCTATATTCAAAGTGTGGTCGAAAGCAGCGTTCTTGCCGTAATAGTTAGGTCAGCTGCAGATGTTGATTGATTCGGAGAATATAATGGAATTGTTAGTATCTCTTGCTTTATTAGTAGTTGGCCTAATTATTGGCTTTTTTGTAGGTCGCTTTTTTCAGCAAAAGCAAGGTGCAGGTAACACCGCACAAACTGAGAAGCAGGTGAAAGAAATTCTTGCACAGCAGGCGCAACACCATATTCATCAGACCCGTCAAAGCTTGGAAAGCATTGAAAACCAGTGCGACGTGCTTAAACAACAAATTGAAGAATATGAACTGTTGCTAGCGCAAGGCAGCGATGAAGAAGATAGCAAGGTTCCTTTTTACGGGGAACAAGCAACGACTTACTTACGAAATAATCTTAAGAAGTCTGATAAAGCTCGCGTGAAACGCGTATCTGATACGCAACCGAAAGACTTTGCAAATTCTGGTTCAGGGTTATTCGTCGGACGTTCTGAGCAGAATAACGCAGAAAAACAGTAACATCGGGAACTTTTCACAGGCCTCAGACTCTTTTAGTGAAACCATGCTATGTCGCATATAACATGAAGGAGTGTAAGCGAACATGAAAATGTCTTTCCGCCATTGTCTATTGGCGTCTGCCGTTGTTGTTAGTTCATTAGGCTTTACTGCTAGCACACAGGCGGCGTTACCGTTTTTCTCTGACAGCAAGGACGAAGTCCCCTCTCTCGCCCCTATGCTAGAAGAAGCGACGCCTGCTGTAGTCAGTATCGCTGTCGAAGGAACCCAAACCTCAAGACAGCGTGTGCCTGAAATGTTCCGCTATTTCTTTGGTGCGCCTCAAGAGCAAGTGCAAGAGCGCCCATTTAGAGGATTAGGCTCAGGTGTCATTATCGACGCCGACAAAGGTTATGTTGTTACTAATAATCACGTTGTAGATAACGCTGACGAAATCACTGTTAAGCTTACTGATGGCCGTGAATTCAAGGCCAAAAAGCTTGGTGCTGACGAACAGAGCGACATTGCCTTGCTTAAAATCGAACCTGATGACTTAAAAGCATTGCCACTTGCTGACTCTGATAAGTTACGCGTAGGTGATTTTGTGGTGGCGATTGGTAACCCCTTTGGTCTATCACAAACTGTCACCTCAGGTATTGTTAGCGCATTAGGCCGCTCTGGTTTGAGTATCGGCGGTTACGAAGACTTTATTCAAACTGACGCCGCTATTAACCGAGGAAACTCTGGTGGTGCATTGGTAAATCTACGCGGTGAATTGGTTGGGATAAACACCGCCATATTTGGTCCTAACGGCGGTAACGTGGGAATTGGTTTTGCCATTCCTGCTAACATGATGAAAAGCTTGGCCGACCAAATCGCAGAATATGGTGAAGTTCGCCGCGGTCTTTTAGGTATTTTGGGCAACGACATTGATGCTGGTCTTGCAGAAGCAATGAATGCCGAGGTCAATATCGGTGCGTTTGTGAGTGAAGTACAGCCTGACTCAGCTGCTGAGAAAGGTGGTCTTCAAGCAGGTGACATCATCACCGCTATTAACGGTAGACAGTTAAATAGCTTCCAAGAGCTACGCGCGAAAATTGCTAGTATGGGCGCAGGCGCTGAAGTAGAACTGACCGTTATGCGCAAGGGTAAGAAAATGACCGTTGATGTTGTCCTTGATGATGCAACAGATACAACGGTAACCGCTGCACAAATCCATCCTGCGTTAGAAGGTGCAACCTTAACAAATGGCGAAGATAATGCGGGTAATACTGGTGTAGTCGTGTCTGAAGTAGAACGCGGTGCCCCTGCAGCACGAATAGGTCTACAAGAGAACGATGTGATCATCGGTGTTAACCGAGTACGCACATCAAGTGTTGCTGAATTTAGGAATGCGTTAGACGAAGCCAAAGGCGTAATTGCACTTAACGTGAAGCGTGGAAATTCCACACTCTACTTGGTAATTCGTCAATAGTTTCCCACCAGAAACCGTTAACGAAGATAAAAAAACAGCGCCAAAATGTGGCGCTGTTTTTTTATACCATTCCATACACAGTAAACGGCAAATGCTTACCACAAAATTTGTGCATCATTACGGTAGTTTATTAAATAAAGTGATATCCTCTTATCAATAGTGTAGAGATACTCTACAAAAACTAACAATGTTGCACTTCGCGATTGTGGTGTCGTACTGCTAGCATACAAGTACGAATCGAGTAGATGTGACAAACAACAAGAAAGTGTATTTGTGATTGGCCGTTCAACCTTAAACTTCATACTTAAATCAATCTTCCTTGGCATCACTGTAGCGGTGCTTTTGTTGCTCTTTTTACCAGATTTGCGGCAAGGCAACGGCCTGGCCACCAGCTGGTTTGCAACACCGTCTGTAAGTGCAAATCGAGAAAGTTACTTTGGTGCATTAAGTCGCTCTGCGCCTGCGGTGGTGAATATATACAGTGTCAGTATCGAAAACGACACTGGCTTGTTTAGAAACCAGCCTCGTGAGCGAACAAGTTTGGGGTCCGGTGTAATTATGACCGAAAATGGTTATATATTGACTTGCCACCATGTCGTTCAAGATGCTGATAGCATATACGTAGCGGTTCAAGATGGACGTGTGCTTGAAGCTCAAATTGTGGGTACCGATCCACTCACCGATTTGGCGGTGCTAAAAGTCACTGCTGATAACCTACATATTATTCCACAGGTTTCGGAGCCAGATACTCACGTGGGCGACGTGGTTATGGCTATAGGCAACCCTTTTGATCTTGGCCAGACCATTACTCAGGGTATCGTCAGCCGTGCTGGTCGTAATGGGCTGTCTAACTACGTCGACTTTATTCAGACAGATGCGGTACTTAACCAAGGCAATTCAGGCGGCGCCTTGGTTGACAGTAACGGTATTTTACTCGGTATCACTAATGCGAATTTTCAAGTACGTGACTCGCGCAATCGCGTTCGAAATGTAGATGGTATTAACTTCGCTGTACCTTACGAACTCGCTAAGCGAGTGATGGATGAAATTATTAGCAATGGGCGTGTTATTCGAGGTCAACTTGGTTTTATAGGCAGTGAGAATCGCAATAGGCCAGGTATTGATGTGACGGCTGTCGCCAAAGGTAGTCCGGCCGATGTGGCGGGCCTTCAACCCGGCGATATCATTGTGGCGATTGATGGTGTGCAGCTTGAGAGTGCATCGAAAACCCTTGATATGATTGCAGAAACCACGCCTGGAACAGAACTAGACATTGAAATAAGTCGCGATGGACGCTCATTGTCAATAAAGGCTACCGTTGCCGAGTTAAGAACAAATCAGTAACGGCAATAGTACGCAGCACGTCAGCAAGTACAAAAAAAGCGCCCGATGGGCGCTTTTTACTTGTTGGCTATTTGCTCGTTAATTCACTAAGGATTAACGTAAATTAAGCTGTTTTGGAACGCTTTTATTCTTTTACGCGTTGAATATTAGCTCCTAGCGCACCAAGCTTTTCTTCAATGGCTTCATACCCTCTATCTAAATGATAGATTCGATTTACGTGGGTTTCACCTTCTGCAATAAGTCCAGCAATCACCAAACTAGCAGATGCTCGCAGGTCTGTTGCCATTACAGGCGCGCCTTTCAGTTTTGAGCTTCCTTTTGAAACCGCAGAGTTTGCCTCTAGCGCAATTTCAGCGCCCATACGTTGCAACTCAGGCACATGCATAAAGCGATTTTCGAAAATAGTTTCGGTGATAACACCCGTACCCTCAGCAACACAATTAAGGGTCACAAACTGAGCTTGCATGTCAGTGGGAAACGCTGGGTGTGGCGCTGTTTTTACGCGCACAGCCTTGGGCTTGTTTCCTTGCATATCAAGCTCAATCCAGTCATCACCAGTGGTAATTTTTGCACCGGCTTGCTCAAGCTTGTCGAGCACGGCATCAAGAGTATCAGGCGCTGCATGGGTACATCGAATTTTACCGCCCGTTGCGGCAGCCGCAACAAGGAACGTCCCCGTCTCAATACGGTCAGGTAACACAGCATAATCACAGCCAGACAGTGTTTCTACACCTTCAACCGTAATTTTATCACTACCAGCGCCGCTGATCTTCGCACCCATTTGAATTAAGCAATTTGCCAAATCTACAATTTCAGGCTCACGTGCTGCGTTCTCTAGTACAGTAGTACCATCAGCAAGCGCTGCAGCCATCAGTAGATTCTCGGTGGCTCCCACGCTTACCATATCCATGAATATGCGTGCGCCTTTTAACCTACCATCAACTTCAGCGCGAATATAACCTTCATCAACTTCAATCTTGGCGCCCATTTTTTCTAGGCCTGTAAGATGCAGATTCACAGGTCGCGCGCCAATTGCACAGCCGCCAGGTAATGACACATTTGCCTTACCTTGTTTTGCTAGTAGCGGACCTAGCACAAGAATAGAAGCTCGCATGGTGCGAACAAGATCATAAGATGCTGTTACACTCTCTAGCGTACTTGCGTCGATTAAGATGTCATTCGGCGCTGGTTGAGCAACCTCCACGCCCAGCTCTCTCAGCAAAGCCATCGTGGTATTTATATCGCGCAGACGCGGTACGTTTGTGTATCGACAAGGAGAGTCTGTTAACAGGCTTGTCATCAACAATGGAAGGGCAGCATTTTTCGCGCCGGAGATTCGCACCGTGCCTTCTAATGCCGGGCTCTTCTTTATAACTAGTTTATCCACGTATACAGCCTATTATTGAGGGATATTGAACTGGCGCTCACGCTCCCAGTCTTTAACTGAAAACGTCTTAATCGTAATTGCATGCATGCTGCCATCGGCTATTTTATCTGCAAGTGGTGCGTATACGGCTTGCTGGCGCTTAACGCGGCTCATGTCGTTAAACACGTCACTTACAGCGATAATATTATAATGCGACCCCTCGCCTTTCACGTGAACTTCGTGAAGGTCTAAAGCGTCCTTCAAAATTTTTTCGATTTCAGACAATTCCATAACTTACTTCTTATATTCGCTAATGTGGGCTCTATTCTACTGGCAAAAAGCTATCTGCGTCGCTAATTTTTGCAAGCTTGTGCAGCTTCTCAGGCATTTTGAGAAGGGTCATGCTAACACCGTTTTGACCTGCGTCCCTAACCGCATTAATTAGCCATGCTAGGCCAGCACTATCCGCGCGCTCTACATCGCTGAGGTCAATTCGACACGCACCACTATTGATTAATTGCTCCCGCTCTTTGCTACTCAAGCATTCCCAAAAGTTTTTGGACAGCGTGTCACGGTCAAGGTGACCGTGAACAACAATATTGCCTTTGTCGTTTACCTCAAAAAGGCTCACTCAGACTCTCCCTCAGCTTCACCTGAAATCTCAACCGCTTCGCCTTGGTTAAGTTCTACTGGCTGGCCAATCTTATCACGCATAAGTGCAATAACTGAGTCGATACCATCTTGACGTAAGATAGATTCAAATTCACTACGCTTGCTATTTAGTAGGCTAATGCCCTCTGCAACCATGTCATACGCTTTCCATTCATTTGTCTTGCTGTCTTTGCGTACTTTGAAAGCAATTTTGATTTCTGGACGATCTGGATCCTGTACTACGGCGCGCACTGTTACTGATTTCTTGTCATCAAAGCGCGACTCTGGTTCAAACACAACGGTTTGATTGTCGTAATACCCCATTGCTATAGCGTACGTAGTAATTAGGTATTGGCGAAAAACACTGATGTATTCACCCATCTTTTCCTGTGGTACTGACTTAAAGTGCTTACCTAAAACCATAAACGCGGCAAACTTATAATCAATATGCGGTACAAGCTCTTCTTCCATAATGGTACGCAGCATTTCTGGATCAGCTTTAATTGCTTCTTGGTTTGCCTTAATACGCTCAAACGTTCTATTTGCAACGTCTTGAACGAGTGCATACGGGTTCTGCTCATTCACTTCCTGTGCGCTAACCGACCCTACTACTGACATCATCAATATGCCAATTGCTACCATTAACTTTTTCAAAGTAACTCTCCTAAAACAATCTCACTTATGCAGACCCGTTAATACACTGTTTAGTTTCAACGAACCTCATCAAATCTTTATATCTGTGCTTTTATTTACGCTACTAGTCTTCGTCACTACCGCGGTTAAATAAGAATTGGCCAATCAAATCCTCTAATACCAATGCTGACTTAGTATCTTGGAGGTAATCACCATCTTGTAAATTCGCCACACCATCGAAAGAGAAACCAGGCTGGAACCCAACATATTGCTCTCCAAGAAGACCTGACGTCAAAATGGATACTGAACTGGTTTCTGGAAAACCGTTGTATTCTTTAAGAATCGATAGCTCAACAACTGGCGTGAAGTCTTCCTGATCTAAGGTAATTGAAGATACTCGCCCTACAGTAACGCCACCAACCTTGACGGCAGAGCGCGGCTTGAGCCCACCAATGTTGTCAAATTTTGCATATAGCGTGTAGGAATCGCCTTCTGTTGCAACCGTTTGGTTAGCCACTTTTAGCGCCAACAACAACAGTGCGCCGATTGTCAGCATGACAAACACACCAACCATGACTTCCGTTTTATACTTGTTCATTCCGATCCCCTACTCGATACCAAACATAAGGGCGGTAAGTACGAAATCCAGCCCTAATACTGCTAATGATGAATACACTACTGTTTCAGTAGTGGCTTTGCTGATCCCTTCCGATGTTGGAATAGAATCGTACCCTTTAAATATGGCAATCCAGGTCACAACCAAGGCAAAAACGAGGCTTTTTATTACACCGTTCACTACATCTTGGTTCCAATCTACTGTGGACTGCATAATTGACCAATAACTTCCTGCATCAACGCCTAACCAGTCAACGCCCACTAAGTGCCCGCCTAGTATACCAATTGCGCTAAAAATGATTGCAAGCATTGGCATAGCTAACATACCCGCCCAAAAGCGCGGTGCAACAATGCGGCGCAGTGGATCGACAGCCATCATTTCTAGGCTACTTAACTGTTCGGTCGCTTTCATTAGTCCTATTTCAGCAGTTAATGCTGAACCCGCTCGCCCTGCAAAAAGGAGTGCAGTAACAACAGGCCCGAGCTCTCTTAATAACGAGAGCGCTACCATGGGACCTAGGCTACCTTCTGCACCGTAATCCACCAAGATAGTGTAGCCTTGAAGCGCCATTACCATGCCAATAAAAAGTCCTGACACCATTATGATAAGCAGTGATTGAACACCAACCACGTAAAGTTGCCTGATAATCAGTGGTATATTTTTAATACGAGGTACGGCGATTAACGCACCAAATAGCATAATGGCAGCACGGCCAATTGCCGTAATTTTACCTATGGTGTTCGCACCGACGGATTGTAAGAAACTCATTTACCCGCCCCCAGAAAACTCGTTTTCAAATCAGATGCCGGATAATGAAATGGGACAGGGCCATCAGCTTTTCCTTTCAGAAACTGCTGTACTAACTCGCTATCACTTTCTCTAATTTGTTGTGCACTTCCTTCACCAATTACCCGCTTATCAGCAAGAATATAAATGTAATCGGCAATGGTTAATACTTCCGTGACATCATGGGTTACCACTATGCTGGTAAGACTTAATGCGTCGTTCAGTTCACGTATAAGTTTAACAAGAACCCCCATTGAAATAGGGTCCTGACCTGCAAAGGGCTCATCATACATAATTAAGTCAGGGTCAAGAGCGATTGCTCTGGCCAAGGCTGCGCGTCTCGCCATACCGCCTGACAATTCACTTGGCATCAACTTCGCTGCCCCGCGTAAACCTACAGCCTGTAGCTTTAAAGCGACAATAGTAGCAATCACATCTTCTGAAAGTTGGGTGTGCTCACGCAGTGGGAAGGCCACGTTGTCAAACACGCTCATGTCAGTAAAGAGCGCGCCGCTTTGAAATAACATGCTCATTCTGCGTCGGGTTTGATATAGCGACTTCCTCGACATAGAGACAATGGAGTCCCCGTCGAACTTCACATCACCTTCATCAGGTGTTAACTGGCCGCCAATAAGGCGCAGCAGTGTGGTTTTACCAATACCACTTGGGCCCATTACCGCAGTAATTTTTCCCTTGGGCACTTTAAGCGAAATACCATCATAAATAATACGATCGGCACGCTTAAAGGTAAGGTTGTCTATTTCAACTAAATGATCCATAGCGTGTTTAATGTCGACCCTTGACCTAATGAAGCCGCCAGTATTTACGTCGGCGGGCTTTATAAAAATTTATTTAACATCGAGAACATTCAAGTTCTATGCCTTCGATTACTTTCACAGTAAAGTTTACTGGGCAGTGTAATCTAGTGACATTCTACGCTTTTTCAAGGGCGTCGCCAAAGTCAAAAAGTTACAAGTTATGTTCGATGAATACGAATGATTAAGCCTGTCAGCCCAATTGCTGTGTTAGTTGTCTTATTCGAAAAGCCCTATAACACTTATCTGGGCACTGAAATGGTAGAGTATTTTTTATTAACTGAAACTGAACGAGCTCATCGTAACGCCTGATTTTACAGTAAATTTCGCTAAAATCTGGTCGCTTGTCGTGTGTTAAAGGCAACGCAACATGTTTGTAGAGTGTGGTAACGCGCAAAACAGATACTTTATCGCTACAATAAAATAAAATGCACTTCCCATATGCAAATGGCACTGTTTTTGCGACAATCTAGCGAAATACTTTTTATTACAGGTTGTTGTGCTTTTAAACATCGTAATTTTCATCGTAGGACTAGTGATTTTAAGTTGGAGTGCCGATCGCTTTGTGTACGGTGCATCTGCACTGGCGAAAAACATCGGAATATCGCCGATGATGATAGGTCTCACCATTGTGGCGATGGGCTCATCAGCCCCTGAAATCGTCGTATCAGCGATTGCCTCAGCAAACGGAAATATGAACACTGCGGTAGGTAACGCATTAGGGTCTAACATCACCAACGTCGCATTAGTGTTGGGTATCACCGCGTTAGTTAAACCTCTTATCGTTTCCTCAACAACGCTTAAGCGTGAACTCCCGGCGCTACTCATCATCTCGCTTATCGCAATAGGCTTTATGTTTGATGGTGAATTAAAATCCTACGAAGGCATTATTTTGCTAGGTCTTTTTATTTTTGTTTTAGCGATGATGGCGTGGCTCTCGCTGCAAGTTGATAAAGAAGACCCTCTCGTTGCCGAAACTGCCGATGAAATCCCTAAAGATGTGTCGAACACGTCTGCGCTTATTTGGATTGGTGTTGGTCTTGTTATTTTGCCTTTGAGTGCCCATTTCCTAGTAAATTCCGCTGTAGAAATCGCGCGTTATCTTGGTATTTCTGATTTAGTTATTGGATTAACAATTATCGCACTTGGAACAAGCTTACCCGAACTTGCAGCCAGCATTGCCGGCGTGCTTAAAGGTGAGGATGATTTAGCATTGGGTAACATTATCGGCTCAAATATTTTCAACCTACTCGCCGTGTTGGGTATGCCAGGTCTAATAGCACCAGGGCTACTGGACCCTGATGTTTATAATCGCGACATGTACGTCATGCTTGGCTTGACCTTGCTACTGTTCCTGTTTAGTTTCGATCTGATTGGCAAACGCACTATTTCTAGGCCTAACGGACTTTTATTGCTTGCCTGTTTTATCGGCTATCAATTCTGGCTGTTTGGATAATCATGAATAACGAATTACAAAACACCTACATTGCCTCTGCAAAACGCGTTATCGATATTGAAGCTAGCGCTATCGAAAATCTTGCCAGTCGCTTAAATGAAGATTTTGAGAAAGCGTGTGACATTCTGTTTTCCTGTACGGGTAAGGTTGTTGTTTCAGGAATGGGAAAATCCGGTCATATTGGCAATAAGATTGCTGCAACACTTGCCAGCACAGGTACCCCCTCTTTTTTCATGCATCCTGGCGAAGCAAACCATGGAGATCTAGGCATGTTGAGCAAGGGCGATGTATTGCTCGCTATCTCCAATTCGGGCGAGACGAGCGAAATTGTTAACTTGCTGCCCGTGGTGAAACGCTTAGGAATAAGAGTTGTCGCCATGACAAACAGTGCACAAAGCTCGCTAGGCCAATACGCAGATATCGTACTTGATATTAGTGTCGAGCAAGAGGCATGCTCACTAGGCTTAGCGCCAACCTCTAGCACAACAGCAACATTAGTTATGGGGGATGCACTCGCAGTCGCATTGTTAGACAAGAAAGGATTCACATCTGACGACTTTGCGTTGTCACACCCAGGTGGAAGCTTGGGCCGAAAACTACTGCTTAAAGTAGGCGACATAATGCTCTCGGGTAGTGATATTCCGCTAACAAAGTCAGATGCAACCGTTGCCGAAGCACTCCTTGAAATTTCTAAAAAAGGATTAGGAATGACAGGCATTATTGATAGTGCCGGAATTTTGCTTGGCGTGTTTACAGACGGAGACTTGCGTCGTATTTTAGATGCGCGAGTTGATTTACATAGCGCCCAAGTTATTGACGTTATGACACAAGGCGGAAAAACAACCACTCAAGAAGAGCTAGCGGTTGAAGCATTGAACCTAATGGAAAGCCATAAAATTAGTGCATTGATGGTGGTTGACAGCGATCGCAAACCTATCGGCGCCTTTAACATGCATATGCTATTAAAAGCGGGGGTGCTGTAAATGGCGACAACGTTATATACCGAATTAGATGACACGCTCTTTAAGCGTCTTGCAGATATTAAACTGTTGGTTTGTGATGTAGATGGTGTTTTTTCTGATGGGCGCATTTATCTGGGCAATGATGGTGAAGAGCTCAAAGCATTTCACACCCGAGATGGCTACGGCGTAAAGGCCTTAGTGAGTCATGGCGTTGACGTTGCAGTAATTACGGGGCGTCGCTCTACCATTGTGGAAAACCGCATGAAGGCACTCAACGTAGCCCATATCATTCAAGGTGAAGAAAATAAGTCTGCCGCACTACAAGCCCTAATGACTGAATTGTCATTGCGCCCTGATAATGTTGCCACTGTAGGCGACGACATGCCTGACACAGGTATGTTTGCCCATGCAAGCGTAAAAATTGCAGTTTCAGATGCCCATCCTTTTGTCGCTAAACAAGCAAACTGGAAAACTACGCTCCCTGGTGGATTTGGGGCTGTGCGCGAAATTTCTGACACAATCCTGCAAGCCAAAGGGGTTGAGCAAGGTATTTTTGGAGCGAGTGTATGAGCCAATTTGGCTTCAATCGACTGGGGCTGAGCATTTCTGCGCTATTTATATTGGCGCTACTAATGTATTTACCCACGTGGATGGAAGAGCCGCCAGAAGTAAGAAATAGCGGCGAACTTGATGCATTAAAACCCGCGTATAAGGCAAAAAATCTTACTACGACTCTTTATAATCAAGACGGCCAGCTCAATCATAAGGTGTTTGCAGAATCGATGGAGCATTACGATCAACTTGGCTTTGTATTGTTCCGTGCGCCACGCTATACACTTTACACTGATAACGCTACGTCACCGTGGGTCGTTACCGCTGTGGAAGGAACATTGTACAACAACGAGCTGATTCAGCTTGAAAATAACGTACAAATAGAGAACCAAACTACAGATGATTTTGTCAAAACCATTACGACACAATACATTCAGATTAATTTAGACAACAAGCAGATGACATCTGATCAACCAGTAGAGATACTGGGGTCGCAATATGTCATTCAAAGCAATGGGTTTAATGCGAATTTGCGCACCCAAGAATATGAGCTTATCGATCATGTACAAACCACTTATTCCCCTAGCAACTAGCTTAATTTTAGCGTTGGCTAGTGGTTCCGTTTTCGCTAGTGAAGATGACTTTTCTAAGCCAATTAAAGTCGATGCTAAGTCACAATTTGTTGATGGAAAAAATAAAACATCGTTGTTCAAAGATGATGTTCTAATTACTCAAGGCTCGCTTGTGATTAATGCCGACGAAGTTGAAGTTATCGCGACAGCGGGCGAAGGCAGAGAAGTGTTTGTCGCACGCGGTAACCCTGCGAGCTATACGCAAGAGCTTGAAGATGGAACGCCAGTATCCGCTAAGGCGAATGAAATTCGCTACGAAGTGATTAATCGGGTGATATCGCTTACCGGGAAAGCGGAGCTGAAACAAGACACCAGTATGGTAAAAGGTGACAGCATTACCTTTGATATGATTACCGAGCAACTGCTTGCAACCGGTGGCGATGACGACAACGGTGAAGGAAGAGTGACAACTGTTTTCACTCCTGAAGCAATTCGCAAGACGAATGCTAAAGACAACGAACAAGATAACGAGGGCAACCAATAGCAATGGCTACTTTGAGCGCAAGAAACCTTGCTAAGGCGTATAAATCACGCCAGGTTGTCCGAGATGTCAGCCTCAGTGTATCGACAGGTCAAATTGTAGGCCTGTTAGGCCCAAATGGTGCTGGTAAGACCACAACATTTTATATGATTGTTGGGCTTGTTCCTCTTGATAAGGGCGCCATTGAAATTGACGACAACGAGTTAACACATCAGCCCATGCATGAGCGTGCACGCCGCGGAATTGGCTACCTCCCGCAGGAAGCATCTATATTTAGAAAGCTCACTGTGCATGAAAATATCATGGCAATTTTACAAACCCGTAAAGATTTAAATTCACAGCAGCAAGAGGAAGAAGCCGATGCGCTACTTGATGAATTTAATATTAACCATATACGTAATAGTACGGGGATGAGTTTGTCAGGGGGAGAACGCCGCCGAGTGGAAATTGCGCGCGCCCTTGCAGCTAAACCACAATTTATTTTATTGGATGAACCCTTTGCTGGTGTTGATCCAATATCAGTAAATGATATAAAGAAGATTATTCAACATCTTCGAGATAGGGGTATCGGTATCCTTATCACTGACCACAACGTACGAGAAACATTGGATGTTTGTGAAAAAGCGTACATTGTGAGTCATGGCGAGCTTATTGCGCAAGGAACTGCGGAACAGGTTTTAAGTAATCAAAAAGTAAGGGATGTATACCTAGGCGAACAATTCAGGCTATAGTTAGTGTAACCGGATTGTCATTTTTCAATCTCGCTCAGGTATATTCAATTTAGAGCATTTAAATAAGACGTAGATGAAACCATCTTTACAGCTAAAATTTAGCCAACAACTCACCATGACACCTCAGTTGCAGCAGGCCATTAAACTGTTGCAGCTTTCTACGCTCGATCTTCAACAAGAAATTCAAGAAGCGTTGGATTCAAACCCGCTATTAGAAGTTGAAGAAGGCCACGACGAGCCTCAGCTTGAAAAAAATAACATCGATAATGATGACAGTGGGGTAGAAGCTTCTGCCACTGCATCAAGTGATACTTTGGAAGCTGGCGACGCACTAGAAAAAAATGATCTTCCAGACGAATTGCCAATCGATAGCACATGGGATGAGTATTATTCAGCATCGTCTGCGCCGGCACCAGGACCTGCCAGTGACGACGAACAAATTTTCCAAGGTGAAACGACTGAGGACATACAAGAACATCTATTGTGGCAGATGCGCCTCACCCCTTTTTCTGACACTGACCGTGCCATTGCAATGGCTATCATTGATTCTATCGATGAGTCAGGGTATCTAACCGTTACTCTTGAAGAGATTTTAGAGGCGGTTAACGCGCAAGAAGCCTCTGGCGAAGATGAAGAGGAACTCATTGAAATGGACGAAGTAGAATGTGTATTAAAGCGCATTCAAATGTTCGATCCCATTGGTTCTGGATCGCGCACCCCACAAGAATGCTTGATGGTACAGCTTCGCCAATTCGCAGATGATACACCATGGCTTGCCGAGGCAAAGCAGTTAATAGAAGACTATTCTGATTTGCTGAGTAGCAAAGATTACCGCACCTTAATGCGCAAGAGCCGATTGAAAGAAGATCAGCTTCGCGAGGCTATGCGTTTGCTGCAAACCTTGAATCCTCGCCCAGGTAGTGCTTTAGTTACTAAAGAACCTGAGTACGTTATTCCAGATGTATCGGTTACCAAAAAGAATGGCCGTTGGGTGGTTGAGCTGAACCCTGATAGCCTGCCAAAACTTAGCGTCAATCAACAATATGCCGCAATGAGTCGCCGTGCGAAGAACAGTAGCGATTCACAATTTATCCGCTCACACATGCAAGAAGCCAAGTGGTTTATCAAAAGCCTAGAGTCGCGTAACGACACACTGATGAAGGTAGCAAATTGTATTGTGCAGCAACAAATGGGCTTTTTTGAACATGGCCCAGAAATGATGAAACCAATGGTATTAAATGATGTCGCAGAAATGGTAGATATGCACGAATCGACTATTTCACGTGTGACAACACAAAAATACATGCATACCCCTCGTGGCATCTTCGAGTTGAAGTATTTCTTCTCTAGCCATGTTGCAACGGAGTCAGGTGGTGAATGTTCATCAACCGCCATTCGTGCATTGATCAAAAAACTAGTGGCAGCTGAAAAACCCAGTAAACCACTAAGTGATAGCAAGATTGCTTCATTGTTGGCCGAGCAAGGCATTAAAGTTGCCCGGCGGACAATAGCAAAGTACCGGGAATCGTTATCGATCCCGCCGTCGAACCAACGCAAGAGCCTTATTTAACGGGCTTAATAATATAAGGAAGACGAAATATGCAAATCAACCTTACTGGTCATCATGTCGAAATCACCGACTCTTTGCGTAATTATGTCGATACGAAGTTCAGCAAACTTGAACGTCACTTTGATCACATTTCTAATGTGCATGTCATCCTGAACGTTGAAAAATTAAACCAAAAAGCAGAAGCGACAGTTCACTTAAGTGGCGCTGAAGTATTCGCATCCTCAGAAAATACCGACATGTATGCGGCGATTGACAGCATGGTTGATAAACTCGACCGGCAGGTAATCAAGCATAAGGAAAAACTTAAAAAGCACTAGTAGTTAATTAAGTATGGATATACAAGCCATCGTAAGTCTGGACCGCACTGAATGTGCGGTTCAATGTAATAGTAAAAAGCGTATTTTAGAGATCATTGCCGATATTGCTGCTAAGAACAACGCGCATATCGACCAGTCGACAGTACTGAATAGTTTGTTGGCGAGAGAACGAATGGGTAGCACAGGTATCGGAAACGGCATTGCCCTTCCCCATGGTCGCTTAGCTGGCCTTGATAGAGTTATTGCCATTGTTGTTACCAGCACACCAGCTATTGATTTTGATGCGCTAGATGAAAAACCTGTCGATATTTTCTTTGCACTATTAGTACCTGAAGAACAAACCGAAGGTCATCTACAAACACTAGCCACAGTCGCAGGCAAACTGAGTAATAAAGACACTATTAAAGCAATAAGGCGTGCTACCACAAGCGATGACATTATAAATGCGTTAGCGTAACTCGCTGCTATACAACATTACTGCATTAAGCGCTTAACAGTGTAAAGGGAGAATATAAGTGAAGCTGATTATTATCAGTGGTCGTTCGGGCTCAGGAAAATCAATTGCACTGCGCGCTCTTGAAGACTTAGGGTATTACTGCGTTGACAATATTCCGGTTAACTTGCTCCCTACGCTAACGCACACAGTGGTTGATGAATACGATCAAGTCGCCGTTAGCATAGACGTACGTAACCTGCCTAAAAATCCAGACGATTTAGTAGAAATACTTGATTACCTGCCTTCGTCTTGGTCGATGACCATTGTGTATATTGATGCTAGTGATGATGTGCTCGTTAAGCGTTTTAGCGAAACACGCAGATTGCACCCGCTGGCCAAGCTCAACAAGTCTCTCTCTGAAGCCATTCGCGCAGAGTCAGCGCTGCTGGCCCCTATTGTCGAGCGAGCCGATCTCTATTTGGATACCGACAAACTCACTATTCATCAACTCGCTGAGCTAATACGCGAACGTATTCTTGGTAAGAAAAGCTCGCGATTAGTGCTTGTGTTTGAGTCATTCGGCTTTAAGCACGGCATTCCCAAAGATGCAGACTATGTATTTGATGCACGGTTTTTGCCCAACCCTCATTGGGAACCAGATTTAAAGCACTTGACTGGGCTAGACGCGCCTGTTGAAGTATTTTTAGGGTCTCAACCTGTAGTAACAAAATTTATTTGGCAAATACAGAACCTGATCACAACGTGGCTTCCACATTTAGAGCGCAATAATCGCAGTTATGTCACCGTGGCAATTGGTTGTACTGGCGGACAGCACCGCTCGGTATACATCGCCCAAGCGCTATCAAAAACATTTTTGGAAATTCATCCAGACGTTCAAATCCGTCACAGAGAGTTGAACCAGTAATGATTATTGAGAAAACACTCACAATCGTTAATAAATTAGGGCTTCATGCTCGTGCTGCCACGCAACTTGTACAACTAGCCAACCAATTTGACGCCAAAATTGTGCTTAAAAAGGGTGACAAGGAAGCTGACGCAAACAGTGTACTGGGACTAATGATGCTTGAAAGTCATCAAGGTGAACAAGTCAACGTTGTCGTGCAAGGCAGTGATGCCGAAGAAGCCATGGCAGCCATTGAGCAACTTATTGAAGGCAAATTCAACGAGGCCGAGTAAGTGCTCCCGCCCAATACAAGCACTTGAATTGGCGAAATAAACAACACTTAGTCATAATAACGTCATTATGCTCGCAATTGTCATGACAGCTTCATCACAATTGCGATATTCTACTGCATAAATCCCAAATTGCCCTGTAGACAAATTGGGATGAGCTCGTTTCATCTAATCTCAGTTTAGCTTAGTAGGACTCGCTACTTATGGCAGAAGCGCTTGTTTCCAAATACGTACAGACTCAGCTTCGTGCATTAAATGGTGCATTGAACAACGGTCAGTTCGTGTCTGTGCGTAAGCTTCTGCTAGAACTTCCCCCGTCTGATGTTGCTCATATTCTTGAATCCAGCCCCAGCCGAACTCGTGATGATTTGTGGGAGCTAATTGATGGCGATTTCCACGGTGATATATTAGAAGAACTTTCTGATGACGTGCGTAATGGCATCATCGCTAAAATGCTTCCAGCTAATGTTGTTGATGCATTGGAAGAGATGGACACGGATGACTTAGCCGAAACGCTCAGTAGCCTTCCAGAAACCGTTTTACAAGATATTCTCGACTCCATGGACGCCCAAGATAGGGTGCGTGCCGAGCAAGCACTATCATACGGTGAAGAGACCGCTGGTTTCATTATGAACACGGACACAATTACGTTGCGTCCAGATGTTACTATTGATGTTGTTCTACGCTATATACGCTTAAAAGGTGAACTGCCTGAGAATACCGATACCTTTTATGTAGTAAATCGCACCGATAACCTTGTTGGTATTGTCCCCGTTACTCGCTTACTTACCGCCGATACAGATGACAAAGTGTCTGACGTAATGGATACAGAGTCAGAAGCAATACCCGTTAATATGCCTGATGATGAAGTGGCAAGTCTCTTTGAGCGATATAACTGGTTATCAGCACCTGTGGTAGATGAAAATAATCGTCTCGTTGGTCGTATTACTATTGACGACGTAGTCGATATTATCCGTGAAGACGCAGAGCACTCGATGATGAGTATGGCGGGCCTTGACGATGACGAAGATACTTTTGCACCAGTCATGCAAAGTACTAAACGTCGTTCTGTTTGGTTAGCGGTTAACTTAGTCACTGCCCTTATGGCGGCAATGGTAAGCGATTTATTCGAGGCAACCTTAAGTCAATTGGCCGTGCTGGCGATTCTAAATACTATTGTGCCAAGCATGGGAGGTGTTGCAGGTAACCAAACACTTACACTGGTCATACGCGGTATGGCACTTGGTCACGTCAACGCGAGTAACTCCCGCTGGTTAATTAGTAAAGAGATGTCCATTGGCTTTTTAAATGGGGCTATTTGGGCAGTCCTCATTGCCTCGGTAATCGCGCTGTGGAAACAAGACTATATGCTTGGGGTAATTATCGCCTTTGCAATGCTAGTCAATATGATTGCAGCAGCGTTAGCAGGCGCAACCTTACCTATGATTATGAAACGCTTAAAAATAGATCCTGCATTAGCAGGTAGCGTTATCCTGACTACCATCACTGATGTTGTAGGTATTTTTGCCTTCTTGGGTACCGCTACCCTTTTCCTTATCTAACCTTTCAGCGAAATACACATTACGCACTGAGTGCTTTGTCGACGTAGCCGGTTAAATTTAACTTATATCCTACACCCCACACGGTTTCAACGAGCTGTGCGCCGTTATCTATACTGGCTACATTATCTAACTTATTACGCAATCGATTGATGTGGGTGTTAACGGTATGCTCATACCCTTCATGGTTGTAGCCCCATACGTCACTCAACAACTGATTGCGCGAAAAAACCTGATTTGGGTGACGGCAGAGGTAGTTAATAAGGGTAAACTCTCTGGCAGTTAACGATAGGGCTTGTCCGTTTAACGTAACGCTGTGATAGCGTAAATCAACTTTAAAGGGCCCAGCTTGAATGCTGTTGTCTGCGTTTTTTTGAAGGCTTGTGTCAAGGCTCGGCATACTCCTTCTCATATGCGAACGAATTCGAGCAACAAACACACGCTCGTTGAATGCGCCTCCAAGGTAATCATCGACGCCCACCTCAAAATAATCCGCTTCATCAGCACTCACGTTAGTTACTTGCTGACCGTCAACGGCCATAATCCAACTGTCTGGGTTTTGTAATACCAAACGTTCAATACGGTCTAAGCAAGACTGTTGCGCGTGGGACTGCACGATGACGAGTGAATAGTGCTGAGCATCAAGTAATGACAGTGCAGCTTGATAATTTGAAACCACGTCATGCAAGAATCCATGCTTGCTCAAGCTTTGCGTAATGATTTGCTGAAACTGGTTGTCACTATAGATTACAAGGATCATAGCTAGCTCCTATTTTGCCCTTAACAATCAAGACCGGAGGTTGCTTAAAATTATTCCACTTTCTATTAAAAAATTGTTCATTCTACTTTAGTACTTCGTTTTTAAGGCGACAGAGATCTGTGTCCTTTTTGTAATACTTCTGTGATGAAATGTGCATTTTGCTGACCTACATTTTTATGCGCTTTTAGGTCAAAACAAGGACAAAAAAATGAAATTTACCAAACTTGCTAGCGCTACCCTGCTATCGTTAGCCGCGGCTTCATTCAGCCACGCAGTGACTGTCGATGTTGAAATTACCAATTTAACGCAGGCACAAAGCTTTACCCCTCGACTGGTTATTGCCCATGACAACACGGTAGATGCGTTTGAAGTGGGTCAGCCTGCATCAACTGCATTAGCGTGGCTTGCAGAGGCTGGCGTTATCGACGATGAGCAAAATGAAGATTCAAGTGGCGCTAACTTTGAAGCGCTTCTTGGCCCTGTAGACACGGATAATGGCTCAAATACATGGCACCGTTTTGGTGGTCTTCTGGCGCCTAGTGCGACACTTAGCTATCCGTTCGATACTATGGATAAGCCATACCTTTCGCTATTGGCGATGTTGATCCCAACTAACGATGCATTTGTTGGTATGGACAGTATAGAAATCCCCACAGAGCCTGGCACTTATACTTACTATCTTAATGCCTATGATGCAGGTACAGAGTTAAATGATGAGTTGAACAGTGCACGCACTGATGTAGTTGAAGCGGGTACAGGCAACGCCTTAGGTGGCTATGGTCTGCCTGGCGTAGCGGGTGGTGGTGCCCCAACTCGTATTGTTGATTTGGGTACCGGTGGTACAGGTGTAGGTGCACAAGTTGTTAATGGGGAAGTTGAAGATGGTGAAGACGGCCCGGTTCATATTCACAGAAACGCGCTAGGTGATACTGATAACGCTGGCGGCGCTAGCGACCTTGATTCTACGGTACACCGCTGGTTGAACCCTGTTGCACGTGTTGTTATTACGGTTCCTGCGTCGTAAGGAGCGTTAGAATGAAAAATCCAATTGTAAAACTCAGTACGCTGCTAATCCTCTCTGCACTAGTCAGTGCGTGTGGCGATGATGGCGATACAGGACCCCAAGGGCCTGCTGGTCCGCAAGGTGAAGCGGGTGTCGATGGCACAGATGGACAAGACGGCGCAGATGGCCAAGACGGTATTAACGGTAATTCCGCAGTATATACCGTCCAAATCACCAATCTTACCTATGCACAGCCGTTTGCCCCAGCAGCCATTGTTCTTCATGAATCAGGCTACCACGCTTTTGCAGAAGGCGAAGCGGCGAGCATGGGCATAGAAGTTATGGCCGAAGGCGGTAACCCAGCTATGGTGATTGAAGAGGCTATGGACTCTACCGATTTCTTGGATGCGCAGAACTCGGGTGGAATTTTAGGACCTAAAACGAGCAGTGACATGTTCACCTTGGTGGTTCCTGAACTCGATGCTGACGATTTACGTTTAACGGTAACCACGATGCTGGTAAACACCAACGATGCCTTCACAGGGCTAAATGCAGCCGATGTTAGCAATATGTCGGTGGGTGACAGTAAAACCTTTATGACAGTAACATGGGACGCTGGAACAGAGGCAAATACTGAAACCGCAGCAACCATGCCTGGGCCAGCAGCGGGTGCAGCAGGTGGCGGCGGCGAGGCTGCGGGTTATGATCCAGTACGAGACGACTTAGCGGATGTTGTGCGTTTGCATACAGGTGTTACTACCAATGCTAATGCAACCGATCCCAGCCGTGAAGGTTTAGCGACTTCGGTTTTAACTGAAGGGCATCGCTTTGACTTCCCAACAAGCAGAGTTGTGATCACGCGAACACGCTAATTGTCATTAGTTTGCTTAGCAGATTATGACATTTGTGTATGACAAGGGCGCCCTCGCACTACGTGCTATGGGTGCTTTTTTATAGATAGATAGACATTGCGAAACAGAAAAGTGGCGATGCAATGAGCTGGCTTCAGCATAATATTGAAACCAGTCTACATCGATTTATTTGATCACCTTAAGGGTAGGCTTACCTTTTTTAGGTGGCACAGGTGCATCTGCTTTGTCTGCTGCATCTGCGTCTTCAAGTGACGTAGGGCCACTTTGAGGCTGTGGTGCATCAGACTCCTGCTGTTGACGCTCCTCTTGTGCACGCGCAATATCCTCTTCTGTGGCAAACACAGTTCCGGCACCATTCTCACGTGCATATATGGCCATTACCGCTTCGCAGGGCATGCTTAAACGACGAGGTTGGCCACCAAATCGCGCTTGAAATGACAAGCCTTCCACATCAAGTGAGAAGTTTACACATGCGCTTGGGGATACGTTTAAGACAATTTGTCCGTCTTTAACGAATTCCTGCGGCACTTCCACCAACTCATTGGTTGCATCAACTACAATGTAAGGTGTTAAATCGTTATCAACAATCCACTCATAAAAAGCCCTAAGTAAATAGGGCTGGTTTGACGTCATAGATGTCATAGCGGGTTGTGGATCTCACGCTCTTGGTCCGTCAAAGACGCTTTAAATGAGCTGCGCGAGAAAATACGGTTCATATACGCGTTAATCTCTTTACTGCCAGCACCATTTAGCTCAATACCTAGCGCAGGAAGACGCCATAGTAGCGGAGCAAGATAGCAATCAACTAAGCTGAATTCTTCACTCATGAAGTAAGGCATTTCACCAAACACAGGCGCTAAAGAAAGTAGCGCTTCACGCAATTCATTGCGCGCTGCTTCAACATCGCCTTCACCACGGAAAATACGTGCTGCCAAAGAGTACCAGTCTTGCTCAATGCGATGCATCATAAGACGGCTTTGACCACGCGATACTGGGTAAACCGGCATAAGTGGTGGATGTGGGAAACGCTCATCAAGGTATTCCATAATGATGTGTGACTTGTAAAGTACAAGTTCACGATCAACAAGAGTTGGAACAGTACCGTAAGGGTTTAGCTCCAACAGATCTTCAGACAGATTGCTAGGATCTGTGTAGCTGATTTCAACACCCACACCTTTTTCTGCCAACACAATGCGCACCTGGTGGCTATAAATATCAATTGTGTCAGAGAACAACGTCATAATAGAACGTTTATTCGCGGCTACGGCCATTCAATTTCCTCCGTCGAGAAACAAGTTTATGCCCACTAAAATGAGCGAATTACAAATGCCAAAAAAGGGGGCGAGAAGCCCCCTTTTGGTATTATACATAAATCTGCGCGATTAGTGCACTTCTCGCCAGTATTCTTTCTTCAGTAAGTAAACAAATACAAACAATACTGCGATAAAGATAAGTACCCACTTACCGATTTTGTGAGATTCAAGTTTTGAAGGCTCACCTGTGTACTCAAGGAAGTTCACAATATCGGCAACCGCTTGGTCGTACTCGTCAGGAGACATCGCGCCAGTACCATCTGACTTAATGCCTACGTAACGCTTAACCATTTCACCGTCAACCATTTGCTCTTCATAGGTGCGCGTTGGCGTACCTTGAAGTGGTTGAAGTACGTGTGGCATACCCACTTCAGGGAACACTGTGTTGTTCACACCAAACGGACGGCTCTCATCAACATAGAAAGAGCGAAGGTAAGTGTAAATCCAGTCTTCTCCACGAACACGAGCAACAAGCGTAAGGTCTGGTGGCGCCGCACCGAACCATGTTGCAGCCGCCTCTTCAGGCATAGCACGGGTAATATAGTCAGAAACCTTTTCACCCGTAAACTGCAAATGCTCTTGGCCCAATTCATCAGGAATACCCAAATCTTGGAATGAACGCTGATAGCGCTGATACTTCATAGAGTGACAGCCTAAACAGTAGTTCATGAACAATTGTGCACCGCGTTGTAAAGACGCCTTATCGGTTAAATCGATAGGCGCTTTATCAAGGTGTACGTTTCCACCTGCCGCAAGCGCTACGCCAGGTAGGAAGAAGGCTAAAAAGCACATCAATTTTTTCATTTAGAAATCCTCTCTGGCACAGGTTTAGTGTTTTCATTTTTGCTGTACAAGAACAGTGCAATGAAGAAACCGAAATACATTACTGTCGCGATTTGAGATGCAATGATTTTCCAGTTTTCTTGTGGCGTACCACCTAGGTAACCTAGGAAGATAAACACAATAGCAAACACAATAAGGTTTACTTTGTGTAGACCACAGCGATAGCGCCATGACTTAACACGTCCGCGATCAACCCAAGGCAGAGCGAATAGCGCTGCAATTGCGCCAAACATTGCTAATACCCCGAATAGCTTATCCGGTACCGCTTTCAAAATGGCATAGAACGGCGTGAAGTACCACACTGGGAAGATATACGCAGGTGTCTTCAGCGGGTTAGCAATTTCAAAGTTAGGGTGCTCTAGGAACTTACCGCCCATTTCTGGCGCAAAGAACAACACATAGGTAAACAGCGCTAAGAATACACAGAACGCCACTAGATCTTTAAGCACGATGTGCGGGAAGAACGGTAGTACATCGTCAGCAATATCGTACTTGCTTGTGTAGTACTCGTGAATTTCATATTTAGTCTTTTCAGACTCAGGTAGTGATCCCTTCTTATGTTTGATAGCGATACCATCAGGGTTGTTAGAACCCACTTCGTGAAGCGCGATAATGTGAAGGAATACAAGAATTACAATAACCAATGGCAGCGCAATAACGTGTAGTGCAAAGAAACGGTTTAGCGTTGCACCAGAGATAACGTAGTCACCCTGTAGCCAGATTACAAGGTCAGGACCAACAACAGGTATAGCACCAAACAGCGATACGATTACCTGTGCACCCCAGTAAGACATTTGTCCCCAAGGAAGTACATAACCCATGAATGCTTCTGCCATAAGTGCAAGGTAGATAAACATACCAAACACCCATAGAAGCTCACGTGGCTTCTGATAAGAACCGTATATCATGCCACGGAACATGTGCAGATATACCACAATAAAGAACGCTGACGCGCCAGTACTGTGCATGTAACGGATAATCCAACCGTAGTCGATCTCACGCATGATGTATTCAACAGAAGCAAACGCGCCTTCTGAAGAAGGAACGAAGTTCATGGTCAACCAAATACCAGTAATAATTTGGTTAACTAAAACGATAGTTGCCAAGAAACCGAACACATACCAAAAGTTCATGTTCTTTGGCGCAGGGTATTGAAGAGCGTGCATATTTGCTACGCGCATCATTGGGATGCGTTCTTCAATCCAACCTAGGAAAGCATTCATATTAAACAACCTCCGCTTCTGAGCCGATAATAACAGTTGTGTCATTAACGAACTGATAAGGCGGCACAACTAGGTTTAATGGTGCCGGTACGTTTTCAAATACACGTCCTGCCATATCAAACTTAGAACCGTGGCAAGGGCAGAAGAAACCATCTGGAACCCCTTCAACTACCTCTTCGAAAGCGCCATCTTTAAGGTGCTGTGGAGAGCATCCAAGGTGCGTACAAATACCCACTAGAATGAGGTATTCTTCTTTCATTGAACGGAAACGGTTTTGAGCAAAAGTAGGTTGCTGCTCAGCTTCAGAGTTAGGATCTTTCAGCTTATCTTCGTGCGTGCCTAGTTCTTCAAGAATTTCTGGCGTGCGACGTACAATCCATACAGGCTTACTTCGCCACATTACACGTACTAACTGTCCAGGCTCAATCCCGCTGATATCTACTTCAACGTCAGCACCAGCCGCTTTTGCTTTGGCGCTTGGATTCCAGGACGCAATAAAAGGCACAGCAGCACCAACAACACCTACACCACCAACTACCGACGTGGCAACGGTCAAGAACCGACGACGAGTGTTGTTTTCTGGCTGGTTATCGTTTTGTGCAGACTCTGTTGCATCTACAGATACATTGCTCATCCACATTTCTCCAGGTTTGGATAATTATGATGTGTAACACAAGCTTATACTGGTTTTATCTCGCTTGTGTCGTAGCATCATATGGCTTGTCATGAAAGCGACGTAACAGTGAATTTTCACTAGCTTACGAATTCACGAAATTTTACAAAATTTTCGACCGCAAATGATAAAAGAAAAGCCCTTATAAACACAAGGTTTTACTGATATTTAAGCGACAATTTAATTGAAAACTTTATTTAAGATCAAAGTAGGAAATACCGCAAATCAAGGTTTTGCTGTTGTTTTGAGGTAAAACACGGCAGAAATTAAACCTTTGTTATTTTAACTAGCGCTAAGTGCTGTGGGGTATATAGCGGTATAAATCGTTGAAGTTGTGCAGATTGAGATAATAAAAAACCCGGCATAAGCCGGGTTTTTGCAATACAAAAAGCGTAAAAATTAACGCTTTGAGAATTGTGGACGCTTACGCGCTTTGTGTAGACCAACTTTCTTACGTTCAACGCGACGTGCGTCACGAGTAACGAAGCCAGCTTTACGAAGTGCTGGACGTAGAGCCTCATCATACTCCATAAGAGCACGAGTAAGACCGTGACGGATTGCACCCGCTTGACCGTTAGAACCACCACCTTTAACAGTGATGTATACGTCAAACTTTTCAGTCATTTCAACAAGTTCAAGTGGCTGACGAACAACCATGCACTCTGTTTCACGACCAAAGTACTCGTCAAGAGCGCGTTGGTTTACTTTAATGCTACCTGTGCCTGGACGTAGGAACACACGAGCAGTAGAACTTTTGCGGCGGCCTGTGCCGTAGTATTGAGTATCTGCCATGTTAATAGCTCCTTAAATGTCCAAAACTTGTGGTTGCTGTGCGGTGTGCTTGTGCTCTGCACCTGCGTAAACTTTCATTTTGCGGAACATTGCGCGGCCTAGAGGGCCTTTTGGCAACATGCCTTTAACTGCTTTTTCAATAACCATTTCTGGCTTGTGAGCAATTAGTTTTTCAAAGTTTGTCTCTTTAAGACCACCTGGGTAACCAGAGTGCGCATAGTACATTTTGTCTTGCGCTTTACGGCCTGTTACCGCAACTTTCTCAGCATTGATTACTACGATGTAATCACCAGTGTCCACGTGAGGCGTGTACTCTGGCTTGTGCTTACCACGAAGGCGTAGTGCGATTTCAGAAGCCAAACGGCCTAGAGTTTTGTCTGTGGCGTCTACCACATACCAGTCACGTTGTACCGTTTCTGGCTTAGCAACAAAAGTTTTCATTTTCAAATTCACCCGAATAATATCGTCGTTACTGATTTCTGAACACCAGAAATCACCTTAAAATCAACACAATGACCCCTTCGAGCCGGCTGATTCTTCCACCTTCCCAAAGGTGGGCGTAACTGGGCAGGGCGCGAATTATACAGGAATTGTCGCAAATGCGAACCCCTAAAACCAAAAAAATAGGATGATTTTTCAACGAACATCGGTGACTTGGTTTAAAAATTGGTGTAGGGTTGATGTGTTGTATTTTTAAACAAAAATAAAAATGAAAAACGCTTTCTGCATTACACTTTGTGCATGGTTGTTTTCAACGTGCATAAGTATTTCGCAGGCAAAGGAAGCAGACGAAATAATCTATACCCGAGCATTTGCTGACAGTGACTACGGGCACTATCATATTGCTGTTTTGCAAGCGGCGCTCAATATTACGCCTGAACTCGGGACAACATCAATTGCTCCGCATCCCCACCCTATGAGTCAAAGTCGACAACTGGTGTCATTAATAAACGGTGATGCCGATATTATGTGGAGCGTTACTAATCGCACTCGAGAGCAAAAACTTATCGCGATAAAACTGCCACTTTTAAAAGGTTTTGCCGGTCACCGGGTATTGGTTATTAACCCTAAGCGTCAACTGGACTTTCCTCTCCATATCGATATAAATCAGCTTAAATCAATGACTCTAGTACAAGGCAATGATTGGCCCGACCTTGAGATTTTAGAGCATAATGGCTACACGGTCTCAGGCGAAGACTGGAGTTTATGGTTTCAATCGATGTTCTCTATGGTCGAAAGAGACTTGGTCGACGGGTTTCCCCGCAACGTTATTGAGGTGCATCGCGATTTAGCGCGTCACGCTGATAAAAACATTATATTGGAAAAAAACCATATTCTTCGATATCCAAGTTACGAGTACTTTTTTGTTAGCCCTCAAAATAGTGCACTTGCGAATCGGTTGCGTATTGGACTGATACGCCTGTTAGAAAACGGTGAACTGTCGGCATTATTTGAAGCGCAAGAAGGTCATGAACATGCAGCGTTAATTGTAGATTCACCCTCACGAACAACCCATACTTTAAAAAACCCCGCCATTCCTTATGTCCTTGACTACGCGCAGTGGGACAAACATGCAAGTTCAGCAATAAAAGCATTACACGACGAAACGAATAGCAACTGAGCAAATATTCGGTAAAAACCTTAAGGTTTTCTTAAGGATTCTGGTATACCCTTAATTTACTGACTTATTGTAGGAATACTATGCGCATACTGTTGGTAGAAGATGACAAGCCATTGTCAAGTGCACTCACAACCTCATTGAGTAAGGCAAACTATGTAATAGATTGTGTGTATGACGGTGCTAGCGCTCTTAATACGCTCCGTGCTGCACAAAACGACATAGTCGTTCTCGATCTTGGGCTTCCAGACCAAGATGGGTTAAGCGTACTTAAACGTATCCGCACAACTAATCCCACCTTGCCAGTTTTGATTCTTACTGCGCGAGATAAAACCTCAGACAAGATATCAGGGTTAGATGCAGGTGCAGATGATTACCTTCCTAAGCCCTTTGAAATTGACGAGTTGCTTGCTCGGCTTCGCGTATTAGAGCGACGACTTGGCACTGCTTCACAAAGCGTGATTACAGTAAAAAACGTCAGTCTTGATACAACCCACCACACACTTACTATTGATGGAAGCAACGTACACCTCCCTCGTCGAGAACTCATGCTTCTAAAAGCGCTGATTGAAAACGCGGGCCGAATACTGAGTAAACATCAACTTGAGAGCAAACTCTATGAATGGGGTGAAGAAGTGGCCAGTAACACAATAGAAGTGCATATCAGTCATTTGCGAAAGAAAATGCCAGATGACTTCATTCGTACTATAAGAGGCGTTGGATATTGTATATCCAAGTCTGGAGACTAACGTGACGTCAATTCGTCGCTTTCTTATCTTAACGCTTACCAGTGCTCTAGTGCTTATAGTATTTAGTGCGGCACTGCACGGCTATCGCGCTACTATAGGTATATCCACTACCCTACTGGATAATGAACTGACTGCGTTAAATAGCGCCATTGCTTCTTTTGATAGCGGAACATCAGGCAACGAGCACACCTTATTATTTCAGATATGGCAAAACGACACCTTAATAAAGAGCTCAAATAGTGCATTAACAACACCGCTTTCTGAATTCAAAAACGGTTTCTCTGAAAAGAATGTGCTTGGAACGCGATGGCGTGTGTATACCGCTTATTTACAAAGCGAGGAAAAGTGGTACATGGTAGCTCAACCATTGAGTAATCGTTTTGTGTTAACCGATGCGCTCACGGTTGCTTCCATTACCCCTTTTATAATAAGTGTCCCCCTTCTCGCCATTATTTTGTTTTTAGGGATCACTTGGGGACTTTCTCCACTTAAACAGCTTTCTCGACAACTGGCAAAGCGAACGGGTAATGATTTTTCTACTATCTCTCTAGATAGAGAGCCAAGCGAATTAAAACCGGTTGTATCCACACTCAATTCAATGTTTACTCGACTAAGCGCGGCATTTGAAAGAGAGCAACAGTTTGCCTCTAATGCTGCACATGAACTGCGCACCCCGCTTAGTGTGATGAAAATCAATATCCATAATATTGCAGAAGAGCTGGGGGAAAACGGCAAACAGCTTCAAACACTGCAACGCGATACAGACAGAATGATCCACGCTGTAAACCAATTCTTGCTACTAACGCGCACCAGTCCAGAAACCTTCGTAGAGCAAAAAGAGCCGGTAAATCTTTATTTTGTAGCCCAAGAAGTGATTAGTGATCTCTATGGAAAAATAGAAGCCAAGCAGCAAGACATTGCTTTGGAGGGCGATGAGATTTGGTTAAACAGCGTTCACTTCATGTTGTACACCTTGCTACAGAACCTAATTACTAACGCCAGCAACTACTCACCAGATGGGGCACAAATAGTTGTACGAATAGTAAGGCTGGCCTCCACGGTCGTATTAAGTGTCGCTGACTCTGGTCCTGGAATTCCGCGTAGCGAACGAGAAAGTGTACTAAAGCGATTCAACCGCGCTACCCAAGCCAAAGCGACGACAGGAAGTGGTTTGGGCTTAGCCATAGTTTCGCAAATTGTTGCTCTGCATGATGCAAAAGTTGTACTTGATGATGCAGAACTAGGCGGCCTTGAAGTAAAAGTGGAGTTTAACAATGAACTCTTACTTTAAAACTTCTCTCGCTATTTTAGCCGGTGTGTTTTCGTTTGCATCTCCTCGCGCATATGCGCTTCCTGAAGTGGTGATAGAAATAAAAAACCACCTTTTTTATCCCCAGAATGTTGTGGTACCTGCAGGAAAAAAAGTACGACTTACGTTTATCAACTTTGACGATACGCCAGAGGAAATTGATAGTTTTTCGCTTAACAGAGAAAAAGTGATTTTCGCCAACAGCAAAGGCAGCATTTACATCGGCCCTTTGAAACCGGGGGAATACCCGTTCTTTGGTGAATTTCACCCCAACAGTGCTGTGGGTAAAGTTGTGGTAAAAGCACATGAAGAGGTACGCGATGCTGATTAATACCGTGGTACTTTTTTTGCGCGACACGCTGCCAATCTTTCTGTTGCTCTGTGTACTCATTGCATTGCCGGGTGTACCTCGCGTCTCACTAGTATGGCGCGTCGGTTTAATGCTTGTGACAGCAGTTATTATGTATTCATATCTTGGCGTTATCTCTGAGCTAGCAGAGGGTGCAGGGTTTGAATTGCTGAAGTCTCTGCTATTGGTCAGTGCATGGTTAGGTATGTGTATGCTAGCGATATTCCCATATTCAAAAGGACGCACAGTAAGTTTAGGTATTACACTACTTGTGCTTGGTATTGGACTTCCTAACAGCCTACATTTTATGGTGTATTTTGTGTCCGAGCTAACCCGTAATAGTGATAGTTCGTTGCTGATTCTTGGCACTACGATTGGCTTGGGGATCAGTATTAGTATCGCTATTTTGCTAAACATTGCCCTTACACATTTTGTAGGCGCCAAAATAATGTTTTGTTTCACGACACTATTTGTGGCCGCGCAAGTTGCGAATGTAGCCCTTCTCCTTGAACAAATCGATATCTTGCCTACGTCAAAACAAATCTGGGACAGCAGTCACTTTATTAGTGATAACAGCGAATACGGGCATTTATTGAACGCCCTAATTGGCTACGAAGCCACACCATCAATGAGTTACATGATGTTATTTTTATTATCCTTGGCTGTGCCTAACGCCATTGCGGCTTTGAAAAAGCACACTCCTGCACTGTGGCAACACGTGGAGGGTATTCGATGAAACGTATTATTTTGATGATGTGTTCTGTGCTTGCTAGCTTTGCCGCGAGCGCTGACAATTTCACCGTTGATAGAGTCTATCAACCTTACGTTTTACCTTTTGAACGCGAATTCGAATGGCGCCTAACCTCACGTCAAAATGACAACGGGAATGTGTTAATGCAACGCTTCTCATTTGGACATGCGCTTTCTGAATTTGTCATATTAGAAGCCTACGTTGTAGGTGCACGCGATGAAAACCAAGATTTTGGTTTGGAATCTTACGAACTTGAACTGCGTTGGATGGTGACCGAGCAAGGGCGGTATTGGGCTGATTGGGGAACCCTATTTGAATTAGAAAAGCAGCACAATACCGATGACTGGGCAGCGAAAGCGGGCATTCTCACTGAAAAAGAATTTGGTCAGTTCAGTCTAACGACCAATATAAGCTTGGTGTATGAGTGGGGAGAAACCGTAGCCAACGAGTGGGAAGGTGAATTCAAAGCAAAGTTCCGCTATCGCTGGATCCCAGAAGTACAGCCTGGTATTGAGATGTATGTGGCTGAGGACTATGTAGGTGTTGGACCAGCCTTTATGGGCATAAAACGCTTCGACAGACAAAAGCAATTAAAGTGGGAGCTCGGTTTCATTGCTGGACTCAATGGCGATAGCAAGGATCATACATTACGTATGTCACTCGAATATGAATTTTGATTTATAGAATTAAGAAGCCTTAAGCTTTTCTTAAGGTTTCCTTTTTACAGTACTGGGCATAGTCACTTTACTATTCTATCCCTATGCATCAGATTCAAGTCAGTGTAGTACTCCCAGCAAAAAATGAAGCCAAAAATTTACCTTTGCTGCTACGAGAAATTGCACAATCCGTTAACACCGAACAAACTGAGATAGTGGTAGTCGATGACGGCAGCAATGACGACACGACAACATTGCTTTTGTCATTAGCAGACTCCCTCCCTCTTAGTTGCAAAGTAATCACACACCCTCATAGCTGCGGCCAGAGTACCTCGGTGTATCATGGTGTGCTGTCTAGCCAAGGAAAATGGGTTGTTACACTAGACGCCGATGGACAAAACGATCCAGCAGATATTCCAAGACTCATAGAAATGGCCACACAAGAAGAAGGGGCGCATTTTTGTGTCATTGGACATCGCCAAAAGAGACAAGATACCCACTGGAAGCGTTTGCAGTCTAAAGTGGCCAACCGAGTAAGGCAGTGGATCCTACAAGATGATACACCTGATACAGGTTGTGGTTTAAAGCTGCTTCCACGCGCAACCTTCCTGATGCTTCCTTATTTTGACCATATGCATCGTTATATACCTGCACTGACTAAGCGATTGGGTGGCAATATAGTTTGTGTACCTGTTAATCACCGTGCGCGTACTGAAGGACAGTCCAATTATAATGCCTGGAATAGAGGCTGGGCAGGCATTATAGATATGCTCGGAGTAAGGTGGCTAATGTATCGAAGTCGACTCGACGCCATCAATAAGACATTCACTTATGAAAAGTAAGTATTTTCAGCTTAACGCGCCCCTTAGTTTTTTCATAGGCTTCGTATTTATTTCAGTGCTTTGCTATTTATCATTTCAGCTAACTTCTGACGTTCTAGCCCACAGTAGCGATCCGAGTTGGCTAACATCATATATCGCGAAGCTTAGTACGCGTGAAGTACTATTGATTCTTGGTGCGTTTGTCGTGTTAATGACACTGGGCATTCCCCGGCAAGCTATTAGCTTTTTTTGCGGGGTTGGCTTTGGTGCTATTGAAGGCAGTTTCGTCGCGTTATTACTTACGTGTATGTCTGCAAGCGCAGCTTATTTAATGGCACGCGGTCCGCTTAACAAGATGCTTGCACCGCTCATTAAGACAAATGGGTATGCTAGTAGACTGTTGCCTTTGCGAAAAAAATTTGTAGATAACAGCTTTCGAACTGTGCTTATGGTTCGACTTTTTCCAATAGGCTCTAATGTTGCAACCAATGTTATTGCAGGCGCATGTCGAGTGCCCTTCATACCCTTTATCACAGCAAGTACCCTAGGCTTTGTTCCACAAACAGTACTTTTTTCGTTGCTAGGAAGTGGTTCTCGCTACATCAGTACTGTTGAACAGCCTATTCACATTGCTGGTCTAGTCATTAGCGTATTTTTGATATTATCGTTGTCTCGCTATACGCGAAAGGAGAAGGCGCAATGACATCTGCGTTTGCTCATAACCGCACTGCTGTCATCCTTTTCGTGGTTGCAACAGTCATTATTTTTGCAGGCATTGGCGTTCGCGACGCCTGGCCTCCTGACGAACCTCGCTTTGCACTTGTTGCTAAAGAAATGGTGACGAGTGGTCAGTGGCTTATTCCTATGCGTGGTGGAGAAATTTACCCTGACAAACCGCCTATTTTTATGTGGTGTATTGCACTGCTCTATCTTGTGACAGGCAGTTTAAGCGTCGCAATGCTTCTACCAAGTGCTATTGCGAGCCTAATAACCTTGGCACTTACTTATCGTTTAGCGCGCACGCTCGCCGACGAAAAAACGGCCATATTCAGCATGCTATTGTTGTTGTTAAGTCCACAATTTGTGATCCAAGCAAAGTTTGCGCAAATTGATGCGTTGGTAGCATGTTTTATCTGGGTTGGTGTTTATGGTTTTGTGCGCCATTTTTGTATCGCAAAAAGCTGGCGCTGGTACTACATGGCTTGGGCTGCCATGGGCCTTGGTATCATTACTAAGGGTGTAGGCTTTCTGCCGGTTTTAATCTTTATTCCCTTTTCTTTTTTAGCGTTTAAGCACCAACTTCCATCAAAACGATGGGAAAAACGCGCGTTATTCGGCCCCTTAATCATGCTATCGGTTATACTCATTTGGCTTGGTCCTGTGCTTTATTTGGGCGTGTATCAACAAGATCCTATGATACAGCAGTACTTGTCTAACATTTTACTTAAGCAAACGGCTCAGCGATATGCAAATGCGTGGCATCATATTGAGCCTTGGTATTACTACATTGTAAAAGTCATTCCACTGTTTTGGTTGCCGTCGATTGTTGTACTGGTCTTAAAAAGAAAAGATCTCAAGCTCGCATTAAACGAACATCCTGCCTTCTTCGCACTAGCATTCTGGGCGGTGTTAGTTGTGATATTCTTCAGTTATAGTCCGGGAAAGCGCGGTGTTTATGTGTTGCCCGCACTTCCGGCAGTAGCCATGATTGCAGGTTTATTATTATCTCGCGGGGGAATGTCAAGAACCATAGAGACGATTGGACGCATAATCACACTCGTACCATCACTGCTTTTAGTCGCAGCAGGTGCAATGCTTTTACTCAGTGACCAAACCGTAAGTACTTTAATTTCACGTTATCACAGTGATGTAATTACAATAAACACACTTGCCGCCGTTTGTTTGCTACTAGGTACACTCACCGTCGCAGTGCAAGGTTTACGCTTTTCTAAGCATATCGTTGCATGGTTAATATTGATAACAGTTATCCCATCAACACTAGGAGCTTGGGCGCTCAATGATATACGTACACCAACGCACCTTTTACATCGTGCTCATATGCAAATAAGTCACCTTTCATCAAACGAGGCTGCCCCAAAAGAAGAATCAATGGTAGGTATTGTTGACTTTAAGGAACAGTATTTACTGTTTTCGCCATTTTCACTTACTCATTTTGGCTACCATACTCCAAAAGACATAGAGAATGGCACTGCATGGGCGTGGCTTAACGCACACCCTTCTCGATTTTTGCTAGCGCCTAAGGACTATGATTTCCAATGTGTCGATTTAGAAAAATCAATCCCATTGGGTTTTGCACATCGAGATGAATGGCTACTCATTCCATCAATAGCTGCGCATTCAAATTGCACACTATCTTCAGACGGACCTACCTTCCATTGAGGAAATAAACACAACCGCCTTCGCTTTTCGCGCATACCAATGCGAAAAGCGAGTCAAAAAATATCTATTAATTTTAAAAAAAGCGTTAACTTAAGGTTCTCTTAAGGTAGCGCATCAATACTCATACCATCGAAGAACACCAGAGTGTATGTATGAGCCTTACGTTATCAGTAGCACCCAACTCATGTGATGATAAAACTACTCGTCAACATGAAAAGCGGCGCCCATCACTAGCTTTCATTACAGCCAGCCTTACACATCCAGCTAGACACAATATTGAAACCTTTATCGCTAATGGTTTCGCCACCCGCTATGACGCACATATTAGTTCGTTCATGCCTATGTTATTTGCACTTGAAGTTAACGGAATAAAGGCAGCTGTTGGCGCTAGGTGCAGTGCTACTCACAATACGCATCACGCACTTTTCATTGAGCAATATCTTGATAGCCCTATTGAAGTCGCATTAGAGGCCCAGGAGATTTTTGCGCAAAGACACGACATTGTTGAAGTAGGTAACTTATTTAGTAGCGCATCGCGTTACACGCTGCCCTTGTTACTTTCATTATTTTTTTTGTTCTCGCAAATTGGCAAAAAATATCTTGTGTTTAGTGCAACAACTCAAGTGCAACAACTATTACAGGGTGCAGGTATTTCGCTTACTACATTAGCGAACGCTGACGTTAATAGACTCACTGCTGACCGCGATGATTGGGGCACCTACTATGACACTGCGCCGCAAGTTATGGCGTTGTCTCTTCAAGAAGTTACTCACCATGTCATGCGCAGCAGCTCTCTTCGTCAATACTATCAGCAAGCGGTTGGACTCATCGCAAGCTCTGATAGCGAGCTTCAGCTGCGCAGCGCTTTAGCTTATCCGCAAAAAGGAGCGTCTCATGTTGCTTGAGAAGTACTTAACTGGTGATGATGCTTCTGTTGCACTGAAGCATCATGGAAAGTCGTTAACCTACCGCGAGCTTAAAGATGCCATCGCGCAACTCGCAAATTGGATCACAGCCAATGATGTGAGCCGTATTGCTATTGCTTTTGACAACAGTTTCGCTTGGGTAGTCGCTGACCTTGCGTGCCAGCAAGCTGAAGCGTGCTGTGTGCCTCTCCCACTCTTTTTTAGTGAGCAGCAGCAGCAACACATACTTAGCGAAAGCCAGTGTGAGTACCTACTAACAGATGCAGAGCCCCCTGCTTTCGCGTCAACAACGATGAAACGCGTGTGTAAAACTGTCGATATTGTTGGCTATGCACTAACTTCTGACACAACATCTGTGTGTATGCCCAACGGCACTCATAAAATCACCTTCACATCGGGGTCCACTGGCGCACCAAAAGGTGTGTGCTTGTCCAGTGAATCTCAGTGGAAAGTTGCTCAGTCAATAAGCAAGGCTTTTGAACAAGACTATGTCAACCACTTGTGCCTGCTTCCGCTATCAACGTTACTTGAAAATATCGCCGGTGTTTATGCCCCATTGCTTCACGGTGGCACAGTGCAACTTGCATCAGCAAGTGCTAGAGGCTTTGAAGGTAGTCGCCTTGTAAACCCACAAGCGCTAATTGGCTTAATTGATAGCGTCCAACCAACGTCGGTTATTTTAGTACCCGAGTTACTCATGGTATTGCTTCATGCCTGCTCACAAGGTTGGGTCCCACCTTCGTCGTTGTCGTTTATCGCCGTAGGCGGTGCACATGTATCACCTGTGCTACTGGCACAAGCACAAGCTAAAGGCCTACCAGTCTATGAAGGCTATGGTCTGTCAGAAGCCGTTTCAGTCTCTACGCTTAACACGGGGCAATGCAATGTAGTAGGCACGGCAGGAAAAGCACTCGGGCACAACACACTTCATATAGATAAAGGCGAAGTGGTAATAACTGGCAACCACTTTTTGGGATACCTCAATCAAGTAGAAAGCTTTTACCCCGCGCACGTCAGAACCGGAGACTTAGGTGTGATAAAGGATGGCGTCTTAACTCTCAGTGGCCGCAAGAAAAACATCATGGTGAACAGCGCAGGTAGAAACGTATCGCCTGAATGGATTGAGTCTCTGTTGATGGGAAGTGGCGTACTGCGCCAAGTGGTCGTCTTCTGTGAAGCTCGTCCACACTGTGTTGCTTTGCTTGTCCCTGCATCGCCTCACATATCCATTGATGGAATACATAAAGCCATTGCGTTGATTAACCAACAATTGCCCGACTATGCCCAAATAGAAAACTTTGATGTGGTTGCGCCATTTACGCCAGAAAACGGGTTGTTAACCCAAACTGGCAAGATTAAGCGCGACGATGTGATTACGCACTACAGCGGCACAATAGCTGCGCTGTATCGCGACCCTCAATTTATCTCGCACACTGAAACCTGCACGCATCCTGAATCTTGTGCGACTCAAACGATCACCTTTGGAGAGTAAATAATGTCTTTTTATCAACAACTTCAAGAAAGTACTGAGCAAGCTAGAAACCTGTTTTTACAGGCACCAATAATTCAACGTTGTTTTAATGGCGACTTTTCCCTTGACGATTATATTGCGTTTCTTCAACAAGCGTATCACCACGTTAAATTTACTGTACCGCTTCTTATGGCTACAGGCGCTAAATTAAGCGAAGACAAAGAGTGGCTGCGTGAAGCCATTGGCGAATATATTGAAGAAGAAATGGGTCATCAAGAGTGGATTTTAAACGACTTAGCTGCGTGTGGTGTCGATAAGGAACAAGCTCGAAATGGACAACCTGCACCTGCGACTGAACTTATGGTCGCTTATGCGTTTGATGCCATTGCACGCAAAAATCCACTTTATTTTTTCGGCATGGTGTTTGTACTCGAAGGCACTAGTATTGCGCTGGCAGATGCTGCAGCAAAGCAAATTAAAGATAAACTATCACTGCCTAGATCTGCGTTTAAGTATTTAACCTCACATGGTGCGCTTGACCAAGAGCACATCGTTTTCTTTGAAGGGTTAATGAACCAAATAGTAAACCCTCAAGAACAAGCCATGATCATTCACAGCGCCAAAATGTTTTATCGCTTGTATGGGGATATTTTCCGTGAACTTACTCCTGAGCACGGTTTACGTCCTATTGCACAGATTGCGTAACGTGTGTAGCACTCTTTTTATAGGGTTAACTCAAGGTAAAGCGTGATGACTATTCAATGGCAAAATCAAGTAATACTCGTAACAGGTGCTAGTGGCGGCATTGGACATGCCATTGCTAAAGCACTTGATGAGAAAGGTGCTCATCTCATCTTAACGGGCAGAAATGAAGTAAAACTCAAACAGCTGCAACAGTCGCTCAAACATCAACATACCATTGTAGCGGCGGATATCTCGCATTGTGAAGGCAGAGAAAAACTGATTCACACGTGCGAGCGATTACCAGTGAGTATGCTGATAAACAATGCTGGCACAACCCATGTCGGCCAATTCAGTGATGCCCCTATCGAATCAGTGGTGACTACTAACCTACTCTCTCCAATGCTGCTAACCCAAGCGCTGCTTCCCCTTTTAGAGCGACGCCCTCATGCGCATATCGTCAATATTGGCTCTGCTTTCGGCAGTATTGGTTTTGCTGCGCATAGCACCTACTGCGCAACCAAATTTGCGCTTAAAGGGTGGACTGAGGCCCTTCATCGTGAATATCACAACAGTAATATTCGATTTCACTATGTAGCACCAAGAGCAACATCTACGGCGATAAATGACGAGAGAGCGGTAGCGCTCAATAACGCACTGGGTAATCACGTTGATACACCCGATGTTGTAGCACAAGCACTTGTTAAAGCGCTCGAGCAAAACAAAGCGCGACTAAGCATTGGCTTTGCAGAACGCTTTTTCGCCAAATTAAATGCCATTTTACCCAATATTGTCGATAACGCATTAGCCAAAAAGCTACCCATTATTAAACGCCACACATTCAGCAAAAGTGAGCAGAACACGCACATCGATACTGTGACAAATGCCAACGACTTATCCAGTAAGTTGGTTTAACACCGGAGTGAACATTATGAAACATTTAACTACTGTAACCCGAATGACGCTTATTACATTATCTTTAGGCGCAATGAGTTATGCACTTGCGCAAGATAACACAAGGCCGTCAGCAAGCGATATGTCGCCTTCTTCAGTGCAACAAGAGATACAATCTCCCCTCTCTATGCTTCAGCATGAATGGGCACACATCAACTACGAAGTAGAGGAAAAGCAGAAAGAAAAAGCATTTGCCGCGCTTATTGAAAAAGCGAAGTTTTTTGTCAGTGAAGATCCCAACAATCCAGAGTTGATAATATGGCAAGGAATTATTCAATCAAGCACTGCAGGCGCTAAAGGCGGGCTAGGCGCTTTAGATTATGCCAAAGCCGCGCGCAAGAGCTTTGAACAGGCCATGCGATTAGACGAAAATGCCTTAGCAGGTTCAGCCATGACAAGTTTAGGTGTGCTCTATCATAAATTACCTGGTTGGCCGATTAGCTTTGGCAATGACAAAAAAGCCGAAAAGTTGTTGAAACACGCGTTAGAAATAAACCCAAATGGGATTGACCCCAATTATTTCTATGCCGAATTTCTCTATGACAATGGTGAGTATGCTCAAGCACGCGTTTATGCCAATAAAGCAAAACAAGCCCCAGCAAGAGCAGAGCGTCCACTTGCAGATTTAGGAAGAAGACAAGAAATTTCTCGACTTGAAGCCAAGCTAGCTCAAAAAAGCTAATAGCAACCTTAAATTCAAAGCGCTCGCAATACTGCTATTGCGAGCGTGTTACCTCTCTCAGTACGCTTCACATCAGCATTATCAACGTTAATGGCAAGACATAGTCGCTTTTCTTTTAAAGAATCGCTAAATTACCGCTCTTTCAAAGAACTTAGGCGCATTTAGCGCACTTTTTCATCACCTTTTATTCTTTTAAGGAACGTTTTCATGTTAACAACGTATTTAAAACGCCTGGGGTTCTTAGGTATTGCATCGCTATCACTTATGGCACATGGCGAGGACCAAGGGGCACCTTTATTGTCTCTTCAGCATCAATGGGCAAAAGTAAACTATGAGATGGAAGGCGATGCACAACTTGACGCGTTTTTACGTCTTATAGACCAAGCCAAGAATTTAACCGAACTGACATCAAACAGTCCGCAAGCACTTACGTGGCTAGCCATTTCGCAATCAAGTACAGCAAGTGCCAAAGGCGGGTTGGGCGCATTGGACTATGCAGAAAGCGCCAAAGACAACCTAGAGAAAGCTATTGAAAAAGATGAACGTGTATTGGAAGGTACTGCACTTACCGTTTTAGCCGCGCTTTATCATAAAGTGCCGGGGTGGCCTGTCAGTTTTGGTAGTGATAAAAAAGCAGAAGCTTTGTTTAAACGCGCTTTAGAGGTAAACCCCCAAGGTATGGATCAGAACTTTTTTTACGCAGAATTTTTATTTGATGAAAAAGAGTTTAAAGAAGCACAAAAACACCTTGATATAGCAAAAAATGCCCCTGAAAAACCAAACCGACCTTTGGCCGACAAAATGCGGCGACAAGAAATTGCGAAGCTACAAGAAAAGCTGAGCACTAAACTCTAATTAAACTCTCAGTTACCTTTTAAGTAATGCGCTTTATAGGTATATCAGTTTTGTAAACTGGCGCGCATAACGCGCCAGCCACCATCATTAACAATTTATTCACACGACTTATCTATGTGTATAAAAGTCAATCGCTTCTCTTCTATCCACTTCACTTCTACTATGAGTACAGTGTATGTAAATGGAATAAGCAGATGGCAAAGATCCCACGTACAAACAGTAATGATCACAGCGCACAAATGAGTCAAACGCGTCGCGACTTTATCGAAGCTCAGACAGGTGTAGCATTGACCCATACTGGGCACTACTCTGTGCCAGAAGAAACGCTTGAAGGAAATATTGAGAACTTCACGGGCATTGCACAAATACCAGTGGGCTTTGCCGGTCCTATGCACATAAATGGAGAACACGCTAACGGTGAGTTTTATGTGCCTATGGCCACTACAGAAGGTACCTTGGTTGCCAGTTATAGCCGTGGCATGCGCCTTACGCGTGAAGCCGGAGGTGTTACTACCACAGTAATTGATGACGCCATGCAGCGCGCTCCTATGTTTGCCTTTAAAGACGCTCGCGAAGCACTCGCTTTTGGTAGCTGGGTAAAACAACATTTTTCAAGCATTAAAGCAGCGTGTGATGCGACAACAAGCGTTGGGCGCTTGCGCGACATCGAACAGCACGCAGTGTCTAAGCTACGTTGGTTACGATTTAACTTTACCTGTGGTGATGCCGCAGGCCAAAACATGGTAAGTAAAGCCACTAAAGCGGGCTGTGAGTGGATCATGGCGAATTACCCTGCCCCCATTGATCACTTTGTGCTAGCTGCGAACTTAGACACAGATAAAAAGCACTCTCACCTTAACTCACTGCATACTCGCGGGAAACGAGTAGTCGCTGAAGTGACCCTGCCTCGTCAGCTGGTTACCGATATAATGCATTGTACGCCAGAAGCGCTTTATAAGCAGCGCCAGTACTCCAATATGGGGGCCATGATGGCGGGAAGTGTGAGTAATGGTGCTCATTTTGCAAATGGTGTCACCGCGCTATTTATTGCTTGCGGTCAAGATGTGGCGAACGTTGCGGAGTCCTCTGCCGGGTTTACCTTTGCAGAAATTACGCCCCAAGGTGATTACTATTTTTCAGTTACGATCCCGTCTTTGATCGTCGCCACTTATGGTGGGGGGACGGGCCTTGCCACTCAAAATGAATGCCTTAGCGTTTTAGGCTGTAGCGGCAAAGGCAGTGTAAACAAGCTCGCAGAAATTGTAGCCGCCACGGTGTTGTGTGGTGACCTGTCGTTAGGCTCCGCCGTCGTTGCAGATGAATGGGTGAGTAGCCATGAACGCTTAGGTCGAAATCGATAACACCGTTGCTCGCTAATGAACAACAAGACTTGGGCGCGTGAGTACAAAATACGCGCCGCATCCCATAAAAATTGCAACACAGATATAAGCAAGTAACGGCATAGAAGCAAATAAACACAGCCCCGCGAAACTTAACAACATACTGCAACAGGCAATGCACTTCACTTTTTTAGAAATCGCACCATGACGCCGCCACGCCTGCAAAGAGGGACCAAATCGAGGATGACTTACTAGCCATAACTCCAAGCGCGGCGAAGACTGTGTGAAACAATAAAGTGCGCCGATAAGAAACACTGTTGTTGGCATAACAGGTAAGAATGCGCCAACCACTCCAAGTGAAGTAAGTACAAAACCACACAAAAGATAAAACGGTTTTCTCATAGACTTTACATACCAAGAATATGCCATTCACTGCAGCAACAGCTTGCCCTTAACTTTTTATAACGATATTGCCAACTTGCTGCAATACAAAGTGTTTTTACGAGTACATTGTTAACCATAGCTTATTTCACTGCTGTGTGCATTGCGACAAATCAAACAGTAAAAGAAATCGCTAATACTAATTGACGATTCTTAGCCAACACACTATAGAAAATGAAAATAATAACAGTTATCATTTACACTAAAGTTTAAGGGCCAACCTTAACCCCTTTGTTAACGTTAGATATTGGACAGTAGTATCAATGAAGTATATAGCTGCAGTTATTACCGCCGCGCTGGCAACCAACGCTTTTGCTCAAGAAAGCGGAACTACAACACAAAACACACCGCAAGAAGCCAACAACACAAATGCTAAAGAGGTAGAGCGTGTAGTCGTGACTAGCCGGGCGTTAAACCTTTATCGCAACGGAGAATCATCCACAGGTAAGCTCAGTGTTGATGCACTAAATGCAACGCAACAAATTACCACTATCAACGAAAGCCTTATTCGTGACCAAGGCGCGAGAAACGCTAAGGATATTTATCGAAATATTGCCGGCGTTAGCCAGTTTAGTTATGCAGGCGTTACCGCCCGAGGATTTAGACAAGAAGAAATTTTCTTTGACGGCTTACGCGGTGACCCCTACGTAGGGTTTAACGTGCCACAACTGTTCAATGTTGAAAGGCTCGACTTCCTAAAAGGCCCTGCAGGAATGCTTTACGGTGCTGGCGCGCCAGGTGGACTATTCAATTATGTAACCAAAAAACCACAGTCAGAATTTAGCGCCAATGCGCGCGCGATTGCAGGCTCGCACTCTCGCGTTGGTGGCTCAGGCGAAATTACTGGCGCCTTAAGCGACAACCAAAACGGACGTTTAGGTGTTTTTTACGAAGAGCAAGATACCTATCGCGACAATAGCGCAAGCGAAGTATTTATTTTTGATTCAGGCTATTCGTATGATTTAAACAATCATTTGTTCACGGCTCAATATACGCATTATTCGCAAGATCTCGATGGCAATCGACTGCGTGGTGTGCCCACAGATGACGCAGGAAACTTCTTAACTGACCGCGCTTGGAACCACAATGAAGCCAGCGACTTCTTGAATCTACGATCAGATGTTGTACAGCTATCACTTGAAGGCCAAGTAACATCATCAATGAGTTACAACACTAAGCTTCGCTATATTGATAATGAGCAAGAGCAAAACTATCACGAGCCCCGTGCATTAATTGATAGTGACGGAGATGGTTCTATCGATCTGGTCGGTAGAGAGTTCAGAGACCAGCTACGTGAACAAGAGCAAATAAGTTTCGCGGCAAACTTTGTCTACGAGGGAACGTTGTTTAACGCTAATCAACGTACTGCTTTTGGTGTTGACTTGTATAAGGGCACTGAAGATGCATTGTTAGGTGGTACTGCATTTAGCGCCGATTTTGTAGAGCGCTACTTAGCGGTTACTTCACTGGACTCAGACATTATTCCGCTTAGGCTGACCTCTCCTAATTACGGTGAGTCTCAACCTAGCAACTATGATGTGCAGTTTAGAGCCCCACGTACGACAGAACAGGTGCGCAACGGTGCATATGTACTTAATGAACTTGCTTGGGACAAATTTACGCTTGTTACCGGTGTGCGCTATGACACATTTGAAGACGACTCAAATGGCACTGCGTTCGATGACAACAACGTTACCTATCGTTTGGGAGCAATTTATAAAGTCACCCCTTCCATCTCACTATATGGTCAGTGGGCTGACTCTTATGAACCTCAAGCTGTAACAAGTCAGACTCAACAAGCAGGAGGGCCCTTTGAACCCACCACAGGTGAAATCATTGAAGGTGGTGTGAACGCCGAGTTGTTCGACGAAACTACGTTACTTCGCATGGCGGTGTATCAAATCAAACGTCAAAACCTACTGCAAAATACAGGTCTTGATCCTGAAGGTGACGGTATCGATAACCTTGCACCTGTGGGCGAAGTCACCAGTGACGGTATAGAAATAGAAGTTATCTCTGACATTACGCCAAACTGGATCATGAGTGTGGCATACAGCTATAACGATGCACGCATTACCGCTGACAATGGTGGTACTACAATACGAAATAGCGTTGGAGACCAATTCGCCAATGCCCCTGAAAACCAGTTAGGTTTTTGGACGCGCTATCAAGTACCTGAGTGGGATCTTGCGTTCGCTTTTGGCGGCAACTACGTTGATGAACAGCTGAGCTTGTCTGGGCAAACAGTGAAATCTTATTTTGTGGCAGATGCCTCTATTACCTGGGAAGTCGAAAACTACAGCGTATTGTTTAGAATTGATAACCTATTTGATAGAGAGTATGCCGAGTCCGGTTTCTTGTCACGTACCGGTCACTTCCCTGGCAACCCGCGTAATGGCTTCGTAGAATTTACCTATAAGTGGTAAGACTGCACAAGTTAAAAGGCGACGTACTTTGCTGCGTTGCCTTTTAATTTATGAAGCGCTAAGCAATGTAAATAACAGAGTCACTGTCATGTCTAAAACGCGAGAGCGTAAGTATCTTAAAAAGCTCTATAACTTGCATGCATGGGTTGGTTTTCAGCTGGCCATTGTTATGTTTGTTATTTTAATTACAGGGACGTTTGCCACTATATCAAATGAAATAGACTGGCTTATTTTCGACGAAATGCGCGCAACGAGCGAGAACCATAATACTGACTCAGCGCCAGACTGGTCAGCGATTTATGACGCCGCTTCTGGCCATGCATCAGAGGTAAAAATAAAGTCTATCTCGACAATGGGAAGCGATTATTTTACCTACCGCGTGCGCGCGCAATTTGAAGATGGTAAAGACAGGTTTGTTCATGTAGACCAGTATACTAATGAGGTTACAGGCGACATCCCGCTTCTTACCGTTCAACGCTTCTTGCGAGATTTTCACCGTTACTTATTTATGCCCAATTATTTGGGCATGCCCACTGTCACCTTCTTTGCTTTTATTTTAGCAATATCACTCTACACGGGGCTGAAGACCACCCGCAATTGGAAAACAGCCATCACTCGATTGCGATTTCGCCAAGGTCCTCGAATACTACTAAGCGATTTACATAAAGTGTGTGGACTATGGGCAATTTGGTTTGTCGTGATAATTGTTTTAACGAGTTGGTGGTATTTATTCGAATTTGGCGCAGCGGTCGGCGGCACTCGGTTTGAACCACCCGCCCCAAAATTAACCCATAGTATTCACGAAAAGTACAACGCCCCTATTTCAGCACATCAGCTTGATAAAGCGGTGAGGATTGCTGAGAGTGCGATCGATAACTGGCAAATCACCAGTATTCAGTTCCCTAGTTCACCCAAAAGCACACTGCGCTTTAAAGGTGTCGGCGACAACCCGCTTTTGCGAGACCGCGCGCACAAGGTCGATATCGACCCAGTCACCCTCGAAGTCATTGCTGTGCAGTCTCCGGACAATATGGCATGGACGAATTATATTAATGAGTATGCCGACCCCATTCATTTTGGGTATTTTGGAGGGCTTGCCACCAAAGCCATATGGTTTATCTTCGGGTTGGGACTTACCGCGCTATCAGCGACGGGCGTAATGATGACGTGGAAACGAACCAAAAGCACCGCATTGACGAAGGTGCAAATACGCACTCTACCCGTTTTTGCAGTGTCGGCTATTTGTTTTGTGGTGTGGTTATCGCGTTATTTGTGAACTAGGTGACGCGCTTAGTATAAATTTGTTGGCCAGCTTGAGCGCGCAATAGTTTAGCTATTGCGCTTGATGGTTTGCCAAAGGGTTTCCATTTCCTCTAGGCTCATTGTATCGAGTTCAGTACCTTGTTCGCGGGCCAATTGCTCAACGCCCTTAAAACGCGCTGCAAATTTGTGGCTGGCTTTGCGAAGTGCCGTATCGGCATCCACTTTTAAATGACGCGATAGGTTGACCATAGCAAACAGTGCATCGCCAATCTCTTCTTCTATGGCGTCGTGATTAAGGGGTAATGTGTCGCCAGACTCAGTAGATTCACTCTCTAATGCAATATGTATCTCTTGCGCTATTTCATCGACTTCTTCGCGCACTTTATCAAGAACTGGCATTACCTCAGGCCAGTCGAAGCCCACTTTTGCACATGCTTTTTGTAGCTTTTGCGCATGCATAAGTGCAGGCATACCTGAGGGTACATTATCTAAAATACTGTTGCTTGTTGCTTTTTTAGCACGCTTCTCTTGTACCTTTATCGCTTCCCATTGAGCATTAAGCGACGCATCACTTAACGCATCACCGCTATTAGTGCCAGCAAACACATGAGGGTGTCGCCGCACTAATTTATCACTAATGCTTTGCGCCACGTCATCAAAGGAAAAAGCATCTTGCTCATTGGCTATCTGTGCGTAAAACACCACCTGAAACAATAAATCGCCCAATTCGTCTTTAATGTCGCCCATATCACCGCTGGCAATAGCGTCGGCCACTTCGTAGGCTTCTTCTATGGTGTAGCGCGTTAAGCTTTCCATGGTTTGTTTCACGTCCCATGGGCACCCCGACTCTTTGTCGCGCAACTGCGCCATAATGGCAAGAAGCCGCTGGGTTTCACTAAGCTTAAGCTTGTTTTCCTTAAGCTTGCTTTCCTTAACTCTGCTTTCGTTTTGCATCTGTCACGCCTTTAAGCTGTCGTAAACGCGTAAGTACTTTAGACACTGTGTCTAAATCTTGTACTTCGATAGAGATTGTAATAAGCGCGGTTTGTCTGTTTTTATCGCTTAGGCTGTTTACACCCAGTAGCGGCACATTTTCATTTGCCAAAACGGTGGTGATGTCGCGCAGTAGGCCCGTTCTATCGTGGCAGAAAATATCAATTCCGGTTTCAAAACCCACTTTCAGTTCTTCAGACCAATTAACCTCAATTTGGCGCTCCGGGTGTTGTGATAACAAATGCTGTAGCTGATCACAGCTTTCCTTGTGCACGCTAACACCACGTCCTTGGGTGATATATCCCAAAATAGGCTCGCCCGGCACGGGTTTGCAGCAGTTCGCTAGTTGACTCATAAGGTGGCCTACACCCTGCACCACAACAGCGTCTTTTTTACCACTGCCCGCTGCGGTTTTACGGGTTTTCACCTTCGGACTTATTTCAGGCTCGGCTTGAACAGGCTCTTGTAGGTGATGGATAAAGTTAATCACCTGCATAACGCGTACATCACCGGCGCCTACCGCCGTGTATAGGTCATCCACGCTTTGTAAGTTAAACTTTTCAAATGCTTCTGCTGGCACCTTTGCTGGCAAGTGCGCCCGCTGAAGTTCACGCTCTAGCAGCTCTTTGCCCGCCGCTAGATTTTTATCGCGATCTTGCTTTTTAAAGTACGAGTGAATGGTGGCGCGGGCACGAGAAGAATGCACATAACCAAGCCCTGGGTGCATCCAGTCACGACTTGGATTTGGCTCTTTGCCTGTAAGTACTTCTATTTGATCGCCACTTTGTAGCAGGTAAGTAAAGGGCACAATACGACCATTTACTTTAGCCCCTATGCAGCGGTGGCCTACATTACTGTGAATGTAGTAGGCAAAATCAAGGGGCGTAGCGCCTTGTGGTAAGTCAATAACGTCGCCTTTTGGTGTGAACACGTAAACTCGATCATCAAACACTTGGCTGCGCAATTCTTCAACCAAATCACCCGATTCGGCCACTTCTTCTTGCCATGCTAATATTCGGCGAAGCCAATTAATGCGCTCATCATAGCCAGACTGCTTGCCCGTACTGCCCTCTTTGTATTTCCAATGCGCGGCGACACCTAGCTCGGCATCTTGATGCATTTTCTGAGTGCGTATTTGAATTTCAACCGATTTGCCCTCAGGGCCAACAATTACCGTATGTATAGACTGGTAGCCGTTAGGTTTTGGCGTAGCGATATAATCGTCAAACTCGTTAGGTAAATGCTTATAACTCGCGTGAACCGTACCCAATGCCGCATAACAATCTTGCAGGCGTTCAGCGATAATACGGACCGCACGAATATCAAAAAGCTGCTCGAAAGTAAGACGCTTTTTCTGCATCTTCTTCCAAATACTGAATATGTGTTTTGGGCGCCCGTACACCTCAGCGCGTATATGCTCACTATCTAGCAAACCCTGTAGGTCGCTAACAATCGTGTCTATGTACTCGGCACGCGCTTTACGTTTACCGTCTAATTGCTGGGCTATCTGCTTGTAAGTTATTGGATGTAAGTAACGAAACGCAAGATCTTCTAATTCCCATTTGAGCTGGCCTATCCCCAAACGGTTAGCAAGGGGCGCATAGATGCTTGCGCACTCTCGGGCCACCATAACACGGGTTTCTTCATCAGCCTTTTTAACTTGCTGAAGTGCACAAATGCGCTCTGCCATTTTAATTACCACAGCACGCACATCTTCCACCATCGCCAACAGCATACGTCGTATGCTGTCGATATGCTGTTCATCCGATTTTTCAGCAAATCCAGAACCATTGACCTTGCGCGCATGAAGCGACTTTATCGCGTCCATACGACGTACACCCACGACGAGGTCACGTATTTCAGCGCCAAACTCCTCAAAGATATCGTCTTCGCTTAACGCATGTTGTTCACAGTATGGAAATACTAACGCTGCTTGAAGGGTGGCATCGTCCATGTTGAGCTGACAAAGAATTTCAACCATTTCCTGACCGACAAGGAGTCGCTCAGGAATATCTGAAACCGCGGTGAGCTTTTCTTTAGTCTCAGCGGTCAAATTCAAACTGTCTAACCACGCTTCAAACGGTGGTCTATCGGCTTCGTGTACCTTACGTGTTGATACCATATCCGTTACTCGTTACTGCTGCGCTGCGTAAATAAAGCCATCATTTCCATGTGATGTGTGTAGGGAAACATTTCTGCTACACCTGCCTTTTCCATGTGGTAGCCGCCTTCTAGTAGTACTTTTGCATCTCTAGAAAACGTACTGGGGTTGCAAGAAACATACACTATCGCTTTTGGTCGTGCTTGTACAAGTGCATGACATACCGTCAAGGCCCCTTCCCTTGAGGGGTCAAGCAATACCTTATCAAAGCCGGTGCTAAGTGCCTGCTTAACATTGTCTTCATTCGACAAATCTAAATGCAGCCAGTCCACGTTAGATATGCCCTGTTTAAGTGCATTCTCTTTTGCCCGCGTCACCATTTCGGCAACTCCTTCGATGGCCTGAACCTGAGCCCCAGTTTTAGCCATGGGCAGGGTGAAATTCCCTAACCCGCTAAACCAGTCAGCAATACGCTCGCCGCGTTGTGGTGCCAACCAAGCAAGCGCTTGGGCTATCATTTTTTGATTCACCGGCCCGTTCACTTGAATAAAATCGTTAGGTGCAGGGTTTAAAGTAAAACCTTCAGCGGTTGCGATAGACACATCTTGCGCAGTTTGCCCTTTTACCTGAAGCGGTGTTAACGTGCCTTTCTTATTTTCTAGCACCACGTAAACCTGGTTGCTCAGTGCAAAGTCGACAAGGTTTTCAATAAGTTCATTCTCGAGGGCTTTGGTATGCTTGATAGCCACTTGCGTGATGTTATCGCCCGCAACCAGCACAATATGCCCTATGTGCTTAGCGCTTTCAAAACCTTCAAGCGCTTCGCGCAGGGCTTTCGGTAACGTCTTGAGTGGGTCCACCAATATTGGGCAAGCATCAATATTCACAACCTTGTTGCTGCCTGCTTCTCGAAATCCAAGTTTAATGCGGTTGATGTTTCGCGCATCAATGGCAAGCCTTGCTTTTCTTCTGTATTGCTCACGATTACCAGATAGCGGCGGCTGCCAAATAGTGGGGTCCATCGCCAGCTGTCGCATGAGCATGTCTTTTAATGCTTGGTCGCGATATAGCAATGCAGCTTCTGCATCTATATGCTGTAATTGACATCCGCCGCACAGTTCAAATACAGGGCAAAATGGCGTGACTCTATCAGAGGAGGCATTGATTACACGACTTACACGAGCGTTGGCTACCTGCTTTTTGCTAGCCGTTATTTCTATTTCACAGGTTTCATTTGGTAACGCTCCTTCGACGAATATCACCGGATTTCCGCGCGCGACTCCTTGCCCCATCCAATCTAATGCATCGATTGAAACACGACTTTTATTGCTTACGTGTCCAGACTCGATATCCGAACCCCGTGCTTTAGCGTCTAGTTGTTTTTCTGATGTAGATGACTTTTTGAAACGCAGCCCAGCGACCTGTGCATTAGCACTGGTTCGTTTTTTAACGCCTTGCGTAGCGCTTTTTTTTTGTTTGTCGCGCGATTGCTTAAACAAGTTTGCCAAGTGAATCTCCGGTGGCTGAAATGCTATTAAAGGGTTTCAAGAATGACAGTGGCAACAGCATAGTGCTGCTCGTCTGAAATACTGACTACAGCGCTGACAATCCCTCTCGCTTCGCAGCGCGATGCGAACTCACCAGAAAACGTTAAACGAGGTGCACCCAACTCGTCGTTTGTCACTTCGATATGCTGCCAGCTAATGCCATTGCCGATGCCTGTTCCTAACGCCTTTACCGCCGCTTCTTTAGCGGCAAAACGCTTAGCGAGAAACCGCATAGGCGTTTTGTGTTCACAAAATTGTTGGTACTCGGCGGACGTAAGTACACGCTTAGCTAAGCGCTCATTAACGGTAACTCCGTCACCTGAGCGACAGCTTAAGCGCGCTATTTCAATAATATCGGTCCCTAAACCCGCTATTGCCACGTGAAAGCCCTACCTTTTTTTGCGAATTCTAAATACCAGCGCGAGCTTCTAACATGAGCTTACGCATATCGGCAACTGCGGTATGTAGCCCATCAAACGCCGCGCGAGCAATAATAGCGTGACCAATGTTTAGCTCGATCAATTGTGGTATCGCCGCAATTGGTTTTACGTTGTGGTAATGCAAGCCATGACCTGCATTCACTTTAAGTCCTAAGCTATCGGCATACTCAATGCCTTCAATCAATCGTGCTAGTTCTTTTTGCTGTTCATCTTCACTAGTAGCTTCTGCATACTGACCAGTATGAATTTCGATATAAGGTGCATTACACTTTGCAGCGGCATCAATTTGCGTCTTGTCAGCATCAATAAACAGCGACACCAAAATGTTGGCCTTGGCTAGCCTTTCACAAGCCGCCTTAATTGTCTCAAAGTTACCAGCTACATCAAGCCCACCCTCTGTAGTCAGCTCTTCGCGTTTTTCAGGCACGAGACAACAAAATACGGGTTTAACTTCTTCGGCAATGGCGAGCATTTCATCAGTGACTGCCATTTCTAGATTTAAACGCGTATTAATGGTTTGTGCTAATAAGCGCACATCACGATCTTTAATATGACGGCGATCTTCCCGAAGGTGCACAGTAATACCGTCAGCGCCAGCGCGCTCTGCAATATCTGCTGCATGAACTGGGTCAGGGTAATGGGTACCACGCGCATTGCGAAGTGTTGCGATATGGTCGATGTTAACGCCTAATAAAATCGTGCTCATTTCACCACCTGGGTTTTGTAGGCTGAACAAGGGCAACAGCCAAAAAAAGTTTACCAATAGAGTCGCGCAATTGTAGCAAAGTTTTTAGACTACAGCGGCGTAAATGCTATGCGTTAACAGAAAATAATGTAATGAATTCGAGGGGCTAGCCTTTATTTTAAGTGCGCAAGTTAAGCGCGCGAGCTATGCTAGCGACTTTTGGGCATGAATAATTCGCGACTCTTAAGTGGTTTATCACCAATAAGCGGTTTTAGCAGGTCGCGACAAAGGACTTTAGCGACTTTCTTACTTAGTGGCGTAAATTCTCCTTGAGCGAGGGAAAGTAAAGCTGTTCCGGGAAAGCCTCTCGCCCCTTGAATATGCTCGGGCATTTGCACAAAACCTGCGTCAGCTTGAAAATGGTAGCTGCCGTTTTCTTCAATAGGCATCTCATATTCAACATCGGTCGTAAAATCAGGTAATAGCCCCATTTCATCTAATAATGCAAACTCGAATTGGCGCAATGTAACTTCTATGTCGCCTTGCTCACTTAATGACATAAGTGCCTGTTCATAAGCATTGAACACGCCATCGCTGGCAAGGCCGCTTGGCATGATTCTATTGGCAAGTTCATTGACGTACATAGCACAAAACAGTGATGTCCCTACAAGGGGTATAGAGGGCGAAACACTTTCAACATGCGACAAATTCTTTAAATCAGACTTTCCTCTTAATTGAACACGTAATTGCTGGAATGGCTGCAACAAACTCTTCTTATCTGATTTACTGTTCTTAACACCTTTAGCTACTGCGCTTATACGCCCTTCTTCTAACGTGAAAAAGTCAACAATATAGCTTGTTTCACGGTAAGGGCGGCGGTGCAATACATAAGCGTTTAGCCAGTCGTTGTTCATACCTTTTCCACGATGCTTTTACCTAATCTACGTTGCACATACCTTTGCCACCTTGTGGGTCGCGCTTATGTGCCAAAACGCTAGCTGCGCTTTATACGAACCACTTTCATGGTTTCAAACTCGATGCCCGCGACGTCTTGCACTTGTCTGTAGTACGTCACGTTAACACGTGCCCCTTTAAGGCTTTGATATTGTTGCTTTCGCCGATAGATAAAAGGCACATCTATACCTTCAAGCATGATGGTGTGACGAATCCAATCACTGTCTTTCTCTTCACGCTGGACATGCGAGACCACTTTTGCATTGTCAGTCTGGTTTAGCTGCTGGTGCTTCTCGACGAGTTTTTGTCGCTCGCTTTTCATAGTAGACATTCCCCAATCGAAGGCTAGCAGGCCGTGATTTGCTCAATGATAAGTTGCACCGTTTCCTGACCGCGAAAAACATTGATATCAAGACGGTAAGCGATATGAACCCGCCTCACCATAGCGTTGGGCCAGACGTTTAAATCCACATTAAATGCAATTGCATCTATTTCATTATTTCCATCACTTTTTAACACCATTTTGAGGTGTTTTTGCCCGACAAGCCTTTGGTCTAGCAAGGTAAATTCACCATCAAACAATGGCGACTCAAAGCCTTGCCCAAAAGGCCCCGCTTGACGCAATTGGTGAGCAAACGTCAAACACAACTCGCTGTCGGTTAAGTCACCATCAGAAAGCAGCGCGTGATTGCCGTCAAGCTTTGCCATATGTTGACTGGCAATAGCGACAAACGCGTCTTCAAACGCATTGAGCTTAGCAAGTGGTAAACTGAGCCCGGCCGCCATGGCGTGCCCACCGAATTTATCGATAACCCCCGGGAAGCGCGTATTAACTTCATCAAGTACATCGCGAATATGAACGCCAGGAATAGAGCGTGCTGACCCTTTAATTATCTCATCGTCTTGATGTGCAAAGGCAATCACCGGCTTTAAATACTTCTCTTTTAGCCTGCCCGCAACAATACCAATTACGCCTTGGTGAAAATCTTCTCGGTAAACCACCAAGGCTTCAGGCATCTCGCCTTCATTTAGGGCCATACTTTCAAGGGTTTGCTCAGCCTGGGCTTTCATACCCGTTTCAATTTCTCTGCGCTCTTTGTTAAGTGCATCAAGTTCAGCGGCAATCATTCTTGCCTGAATGGTGTCGTCTTCCAGCAAGCACGCTATACCTTGTGACATATCATCTAGACGCCCTGCTGCATTTAAACGCGGCCCTACGACAAACCCCAAGTCTGTTGATGTTAAGTGAGCACATTCTCGGTTTGCCACTTCTACTAGCGCTTTAATACCCGGACGGCACTTGCCAGCGCGTATTCGCTGCAAACCTTGATGAACGAGAATTCGGTTATTTTTATCTAGCACCACTACATCGGCCACTGTCCCCACTGCCACAATATCAAGTAGCGATGCCAAGTTCGGTACAGCAATATTAGCCTTTTCGAAATATCCCCGTGATTGCAACTCGGCTTTCACTGCCAACATAATGTAAAAAGCAACTCCCACACCAGCGAGGTTTTTAGAAGGAAACTCACAGCCAGGTTGGTTAGGGTTTACTATCGCATCAGCGTCTGGCAGTACATCACCAGGCAAATGGTGATCAGTAACAATGACATCAATTCCCTTTGTCTTAGCATGAGCGACACCATCAATACATGAAATACCGTTATCAACCGTGACAATTACGTCAGCGCCTTGCTCTGCAGCCACATCAACAATAGGCACACTCAGGCCATAGCCAAAATCAAAACGGTTAGGTACTAAATAGTCGATATTGTGATGCCCCATCATTCGCATCGCTAAGATACACACAGAAGTACTGGTCGCGCCGTCTGCGTCAAAATCGCCGACAATAATAAGCTTTTCATTTTGCTCGACGGCATCTGCTAGCATGCGTGCGGCTTTCGGCATACCTTTAAGCTCATTAAAATGCGTTAGCCCTTTGAGACCATTTTCCAAGTCATCAATACGCACAACATTACGACCGCGATAAATTCTATCAATAACGGGGTGAAGGTCTGCGCTTAGCGAGTCGCCAGAGACCTCTCGGCGAACAATGGGCAATATCATGAGGTACCACTATATATCGTTGTAAATTATGAAGCTGAGTATTATATCTGTGCAGTAACCACTTGCATGTCATGCAAGCGCGACTGCAGCCAAAATAGTACCGCAGAAAAACAAAAAACGCACAAAGCGTGCGTTTTTTTATCTAAAATAATGTAAGGAGTATGCTTACTGTGCTTGCTCTAGTGCTTGAACAAGTAAGTCAGCAGGTTGATACCCCGGGATAAGTGAACCGTCAGGTAAAATGATATTGGGTGTACCATTTACGCCTAGCTTTTGTCCTAACAGGTATTGCTCAGCCACTTTATTTTTACAACTTGCACTTGCTACATTGTCACCGGCTTTGGCATCAGTTAGGGCCTGCTGTGGATTAGCGGCACACCATACAGAAACCATATCTTCATAGTTCTGGCTATTTAACCCTGCTCGAGGAAACGCTAAATATTGAACCGTCACACCGTTATCATTTAATTCGCCAATCTCATTGTGCAGTTTGCGGCAATAGCCACATGTTGTGTCGGTAAATACGGTGATCACATGTTTTTCATTTTTTGCTTTAAACGTTATGGCAGATGAAGCCATGTCTTTCACACCGGCTAAGCGCAGTGACGATAATGCTACTTCCGTTTCATTTCGCATATTCTCATCAATATTGAAAACGCGAGCCTGAAGTAAGTATTCGCCGCTGTCACTTACGTAAAACAAACCGCGATTAGTCGATACTTGCACTAGACCAGGTACAGGAGAGTCAGCAAAGCTATCTACTTCAAGACCTAACATGGTTGTTAGCTTCGTACGAATTGCGGTTTCGTCAGCGGCATGGGCAATCACACTTACAAAACTAGTTGCCACAACAGCGCTCGCTAACAAAAATTTCTTTATAGCTTTCACTCAATTACTCCATTACATCATATCTGGCTTACACTAAAAAACGACCACATCTCTTATGCAGCATGTCGTTCAACGCCTAATAAAAAACCCCTTGGTTATTTATCAGACCTAAGGTACGCCCTAAAAATTTCATTTATTTGCCGCTATGCTAACACACACCAGCGGGAACAAAATACTGCAGACTCGCCGCTTGTCGCAAACCTGCTCACAATCATAGCAAAGCGCTTTGATCGTGAGCTTCCGTGCAACCTAGCCCCTAGGATGATGGCTATGTATCAGTGTTTGCAATCGCTCTGTCGCTACATGGGTATATATTTGCGTAGTAGACAGGTCACTGTGACCTAGTAACATTTGCACAACACGTAAATCCGCTCCATGGTTAAGCAAGTGAGTAGCAAAGGCATGCCGCAATGTATGGGGTGACAAATGCTGCTCGATACCCGCTTTTACCGCATAGTATTTTATGCGATGCCAAAACGTTTGCCGCGTCATTTTCTGCCCGCGCCTACTCAAAAACACCACATCAGTTTGTTTACTTGCCAAAATAGGCCTTGCCGTCTTAACGTAGGTAAGTAACCACTCGATGGCCTCTTCCCCCAAAGGTACAAGGCGTTCCTTATTTCCTTTACCGACAACGCGCACCACGCCTTGTTGCAAACTAACCTGTTCCATCGTCAAACCAACAAGCTCGCTTACTCGAAGCCCTGTGGCATACAGAACCTCAAGCATGCTTTTATCGCGGCATTCGATGGGATCTTCGGTGTCTGGCGCGGCAAGTAAGTCTTCGACTTGCTGCTGTGATAACGACGAGGGTAATGACTTTGGCGTCTTAGGATTAGATAAAGCTGATACCGGACTATCTACGCGAATCTGCTTACTTATAAGAAAAATAAAAAAAGCTCTAATGGCACTTAGCGCACGCTGCGTGCTTCGTGTCGAAAGACCCTTTTCATGCCGATAAGCGAGGTAGTCCTGCAGCTGCTCTGTAACAAGCAATGCAATATCTTTGACACCTTGATTATTACAGTAAATTGCTAATTTAGTAAGGTCGGTGCGATAACTTTGCTGGGTGTGCTCAGACAGCCCTTTTTCTAACCACAGCATTTCAATGAAGCTATCAATGTGCGCTTGACTTGCCGCAGGCACGTAGGTCAATTCACGTTGTGTAGATTTCATTTAAAAGCCACGCTTTTGCTTAATAAGTTCGTATGCAGACTGAATGTCTTGTGCTTTCTTTTTAGCAATTTCCATTGCCTGCTCAGGTAACCCTTTTGATACTAATTTGTCAGGGTGGTGTTCAGCCATTCTTTTGCGATACGCGCGCTTGATAACCTTTTCATCATCTGAAGCTGAGACGCCGAGTATGCGATAAGCATCATCAATAGTTTGTTGTTCTGAATAAGCCTGCTGCCCTTGAGCGCCCTGACGATATTGCCCATTAGAATACGAGCGTTGTCCACCACGCTGCCTAAAACGGATTTCTGCTTCGTACATTGAAATAAGGTAGTCGAGGTCACGACGCCTAAACCCAAGCGGTTTCGCTACCTTTTCAAGTACGTTGTACTCTTCTTGTGACAAGGTGCCATCGGCAAAGGCAGATTGAATGAGAATTTCTAAAAATACCTGAAGAATATCGCGGCGACCATGAGTCGCTTCATAAAAGCCTTTAAGTGTCTCAACCAAAGGAAAGTCACGTGCTTTCCCTTCGCGAAACGCATCTTGCGCCTCGCGACGGGCATCGCCGGTTAACCGCATTTCATCCATTAATGCTGTCGCGATTTGTATTTCTTTGCTGGTCACCTTTCCGTCTGATTTAGCAAGATGCCCCAGTGCGCTAAAAAGACTGTGAAAGAAAATAGCTTGTTGCTTTAGGCTATTTTGGTCGGTAAAAAAACGACCAAATCCACCAAGCTGATTGAAATCCTGGCTATAAGCTTTATCAAAAAAGTGCCCTACAACTAAGCCGAGAATCGCACCTGGAATCTTTAAGAACATAAAGCCGAATAAGGCACCGAGGATCTTCCCCCAAATAGACATCTACGCGTACTCCATTGTTTGCTTAGTTTCCCATTACTTGGCTTTATTACTCGCAGACTCACTCCATTTTTTAGTCAAAATGAACTGCGGCATTTCAGAGCACTATATCAAACGGCTCTCTTAATCCAAATAAGATGTAGGTGTGGAGTGAAAATTTTCAAGCTTAATGGGTCATGCGAAAAGCGTTTACCGCTCATATTTTCTATTAGGTGATAGATAATATGCATTTTTTCACATCAATGGTTGGTAATTGCGCGAGAAGTGCTTAGAATTGACCGCTTAGACTATTAGCGTCCTCCTTTAGCAACAATTAAGCTTTGAAATATGCTTGAGGTGGGGTAAACAATAATGCTGAACTATACAAGACGCGCGTCGTCTTAGCTGGGTTATAAAAGCAATTTACAACAAATAGGCCACCCATTAACGCATGAAAAAAACCTGCGCCATCGTTGTTTGTGCGACATTTTTGCCTACTGTCGCGTTTGCACAGGAAACAACAGATTCTCGTACTAATTCAGATTCGAATGCAGCTCCACTTGCGTTCTGCTCTGTTGAACCTGTTACCTTTAGCAGCAAAGCACTTATGCCTAAAGGGCATGTTAAGGTTGAAGCCAATCGCACTGAAATTATACAAGACAAAGTGGCGTTGTTTTCAGGCGATGTTGATATTACCTCTGACACAGCGGTTATTCAGGCCGCGCAAGCGCAAGTTAACGGCAACGGAAAAGATCTGATTGCCAAAGGCGATGTCACCTACCAAGATGCCCAACTAAAAGTAGAAAGTGATTCCGTTTCGCTTCGCTCTGTTGAAGAGCGCTTAGAAATGACGAATACCCGATATCAATTGACGGGTTTCGTGGGTCAAGGCGCGGCAAAAGACATTGTTTTAGATACCGACACCGGGATTGTGTTAAAAGACGTAAGCTTTACTACGTGCCCTGAAGGCGATGAAGACTGGTTAATTCGCGCCAGCGAAATAAGCCTAGAAAAAGGCACCGTTTGGGGTCAAGCCAAACACACCCGCTTCTATATTGCTGACGTGCCTGTTTTCTATCTACCCTATTTTGCCTTCCCAGTAAGTAACGAGCGTCAAACTGGCCTACTATTTCCAGAGCTTACCAGCTCTAGCAGAACTGGCGTAGACTATACTCAGCCGTTCTACTGGAATATCGCCCCCAACTACGACATGACAATAGCACCGCGGGTTATGACACTACGCGGCGTTCAGTTAAATACCGAATTTCGCTATTTAACCGAGCACAGTCAAGGTAAAGCGTATGTCGAATATTTACCGAGTGATTCAGACATATCTGGCAACCCAGACCGTTATTTTTACCGTTTACAGCACCAAGGGTTAATTGGCGATAATTGGCTTCTAAATGTTGATTTTAACGGGTTAAGCGATAACAACTACTTATTAGATTTAGGTTCGGATTACTATAGCCGTGCCGACACCCACCTGTACCGCAGTATTGGTATGAGCTATTACTCAGAAAATCTGTCGGTGAATATGCAGATTAAAGACTTTGAAGTGTTGGGTAATACTGCAGATAGTTATCGCGCGGTTCCAGAAATTAAAGTTAATTATAACAAACCATTAGGTGATTTTTTTGAGTTTAATCTCGACTCAGAAGTTGCTCATTTTGACAATACGTTAGATACCGCACCTACTGCAACACGCTTTCATATAGCGCCAACACTTGCAATGCCACTGCGTTCTGCATGGGGAGAGTTTACTGCTGAAACTACGTTATTTCAGACGGTATACCGTCAAGATAACGTAGAGGGCACAGACTTAGATGAAAACGTAGAGCGCACACTTGGCCAAGGCCGACTTTACGGAGCCTTGTATTTTGAGCGAGATAAATCGTGGTTTAGCGATGACATGTCAATGACCTTTGAGCCAAAAATACAGTATTTGTATACGTCGTATGAAGACCAAACTGCTATTGGCTTTTATGATTCTACGCCGCTACTTACTGACGTAGAAGGGCTCTTTAGAGGACAAGAATTTACAGGCCTTGATCGTATCAGCGACAACAATCAAATTACCCTTGGTGCGACCACGCGAATGTTAGATAAAAACAATCGGGAACAATTTGTCCTAAGTGTGGGTCAGATATTCTATCTTGAAGATAACAAAGTTGTGGCCGCCACCAAAAATCAAGACCGTTCAGCACTTGCTGCCGAGGTTGATTGGCGCGTTAATAAAAATTGGTTCTTCCATACTGACGTTCAGGTAACAACAGATACTGACAAAGTCGACTTGAGCAGTCTTGGGGTAGAGTACAGAAAAGATGACGCGCGCTTTATCCAAGTCAGCCACCGTTATGTACGCGACTTAAGTGGCGAAACCATTGATCAAATTGGTATTTCTGCAAGTTGGCCTATTTCTGAGAACTGGCAGTGGGTAGGCAGAACCTATCGTGATTTAGAGCGCCATCGCAGTGTTGAAACATATACCGGTATTCAATATGAATCGTGCTGCTGGGCAATTCGCTTAGTTGCTCAAAGAAGCTTGAATAATCGATTCAATGCCCGTGGCGAGCAAACCACAGACGACTTTGACTCTGGTGTGTCGCTTCAGTTTATCTTTAAAGGTATAGGTTCTTCAGGAACCCGTAGAAGCATGCTAAAAGACGGTATGTTTGGCTATCGCCAGCCTTATAGTTTAAATTAACCCGCAGTTGAGCATACGCAAGTGTGCACAAGTGTAATTAACCAATAATAAAAGAGTGTGTATGAAGTTCATTATCCGAGCATTGATGTTAGGTGCCCTACTCTCATTTAACAGCATTGCGCAAGAAGTTATGCTAGACCGCGTAGCGGTAATTGTTGACCAAGGCGTGGTACTTGAAAGCGAGATCGAAGCCCTTGTGCAGGAAGTAAAAAGAAACGCCGAGGCGAATGGCCAGCAGCTCCCCTCTGATCGCGCACTTCGCACACAGGCCATTGAACGACTCATTACAAAAAGCCTTCAGCTTCAAATGGCTGAACGCATGGGTATTCAAATCAGTGACCCTCAATTAGAGCAAACGATTGGGAATATCGCGGCGAGTCAAAATGCTACTATTGAGCAACTTCGCGAATCAATAGCACTTCAAGGCATTGCTTATGAAGATTATCGCGAAGATATCCGCGAAGAAATTATCATGGGTGAAGTTCGCCGCGCTAATGTGCGCCGCCGTGTTTATATCACACCTCAAGAAATAAACACCTTGATAGAACTTATGGAACAGCAAGGTGCCGAGCAAGCGGAATATCGTCTTGGTCACATCCTTATTGGATTTCCAACGGAGCCAACAGACGAAGACATTCAGGCGGCACGTGAACGCGCTGACAAAGTTATTGCACTTTTGGAGTCTGGTTCAGACTTTGCTAAAATAGCCATCGCATCTTCTTCAGGTAACGAAGCACTTGAAGGTGGTGACATGGGATGGATGAACATCAATGCTATGCCTACCCTATTTGCAGAAGCAATTCAGGGTAAAGACAAAGACGTATTGGTTGGTCCAATTCGAAGCGGCGCTGGCTTTCACATTCTAAAAGTACTTGATACCCGTGGAATTGAAAAAATTACGGTAGAAGAAGTTAACTCACGCCATATCTTGGTAAAACCGTCTATTATTCTTAGTGAAGACAAAGCCAAATCGATGCTAATTCGCTTTAGAGAAGAAGTTGAGAGTGGTGAGTCTGACTTTGCTGAATTGGCAAAAGAATATTCTGAAGATCCTGGTTCTGCACTGCGCGGTGGTGAATTAGGCTGGTCAGATCCAGAGAACTACACACCGGCATTTAAAGAAGCGTTGGCACAACTTGAGCCAGGTGAGTTTAGCGATCCGGTTCGTTCAACGTTTGGCTGGCACTTAATTCAACTTATCGATCGTCGAGTTGATGATGCAACAGACAAGCGCAAAGAAGAAAAAGCATCTCAGTTAATCTTCAACCGTAAATTTGCCGAAGAAACCGAAAACTGGCTTCGCGAAATGCGCGATGCGGCATATGTTGAAGTTGTAGATTCATAAACATTAAGTGATACATGAGTACACCAATTAAAATAGCAATTACGCCGGGAGAGCCGGCTGGAATAGGGCCAGATTTAATCATTAAACTGGCCCAAGAGACATGGCAAGCACAGCTTGTCGTGTTTGCCGACGGTGACATGCTCAGGGCAAGGGCCGAACGGCTAGGTTTACCGCTAACCCTTATTGAATACGACGCCAATAACCCGCAAGTACAAGCTGCGGGTTCGTTGTTTATTAAGCAGATAGATAAATCTATAGACGTTATCGCAGGTACGCTTGATAGCGAAAATGGACTTTACGTTGTCGAGACATTGCGACAAGCCTGCCAAGCCAATATGGATGGAGACTTTGACGCAGTTGTTACAGGCCCTGTACATAAAGGCATAATTAACAAGGCAGGGGTATCATTTAGCGGACATACCGAGTTCTTCGCCTATCAATCTAACACTATCGATGTGGTTATGCTGCTAGCAACGGAAGGACTTAACGTTGCCCTTGCGACAACACATATCCCGCTAGAGTACGTGGCGAAAGCGATCACTCGTGAGCGATTACACAAAGTGATTCACATCATTAATACCGATCTTAAACTTAAATTCGGTATTAAAGAGCCCCACATTTACGTATGTGGACTAAACCCTCACGCTGGTGAAGATGGACATATTGGAACGGAAGAAATTCATACCATCATACCGGCACTGGAAGAGTTACGCGCTGAAGGTTTGAATATTACCGGGCCTTTGCCAGCCGATACCATTTTTCAGCCGAAGTATTTAGAAAATGCTGATGTTGTACTGGCTATGTACCACGACCAAGGCCTACCTGTATTAAAATACAAAGGCTTCGGCGCATCAGTAAATATCACTCTAGGTTTGCCTTTCATTCGTACCTCAGTAGATCACGGCACCGCCCTTGACCTTGCAGGTACAGGAGAAGCTGACGCTGGAAGTTTTAGAAAAGCATTGGAAAAAGCCATTGAGCTTGCACAACATCAACAATGAGTAAAACACATTTAGGCCATACGGCCAGAAAACGATTTGGCCAAAACTTTCTTCACGATGAATATGTGATTGGAAAAATTGTTGCCGCAATTGGCCCCAAAAACGAACAAAACTTAGTCGAGATTGGCCCAGGTCTTGGTGCACTAACCGATCCGGTATGTGAAGAGGTTGACGCCTTAACGGTTATCGAACTGGACCGAGACTTAGCTAAGCGGTTGCGCCATCACCCTTTCAATGGTGACAAGCTAACCGTTATTGAACAAGATGCCATGACAATGGACTTTTCGGCCTTATTAAAAGAAATGCCGATTAAGGACAAAAAGCTTCGCGTGATTGGTAACTTGCCGTACAACATCTCAACGCCTTTAATGTTTCATTTATTCGATCACGCCAGCAGTATTGAAGACATGCACTTTATGCTGCAAAAAGAAGTGGTGAATAGATTGGCTGCTGGGCCCGGTTCAAAGAACTATGGCCGTTTATCGGTTATGGCACAATATTACTGTCATGTCATTCCTGTACTTAACGTGCCGCCAGGTGCTTTCAAGCCTGCACCAAAGGTAGACTCGGCAGTAGTAAAATTAGTTCCCCACAGTGCACCACCCGTTGATGTTGTTTCGGTAAATACGCTTGAGCGTGTCTGTGCACAAGCCTTTAACCAACGCCGAAAAACCATTCGTAACTCTTTGAAAGATTGCTTGAGTGAAGAAGAAATAAGCGCATTAGGTATCGACCCAACATGTCGGGCAGAAGTGCTGTCTCTTGGCAATTTCGCCACACTTGCCAATGCAGTTTCAGCTAAAGAGAGCCAGCAAGAGCAGTAAGGCATCTATGGAAGAACTCGATATTCAGGTGCGAGTGAAAACTCGCCACCTTCCTGACCACCTCCCTTCTGACGCCAAGCAATACGCGTTTGCCTATCACATCACAATAGAGAATAAGAGTAACGAGACAGTTCAATTGATTAATCGTTATTGGCGTATAACCGACGCAAACGGTAAAACCTCTGAAGTGGAAGGGGTCGGTGTTGTTGGAAAACAGCCGATATTAAAGGCAGGTGAAAGTTTTGATTACACCAGTGGCGCGGTCATTGACACACCCGTTGGAAATATGGAAGGCTACTATGAAATGGAACGTGAAAACGGCGAGCGTTTCCGCGTGCCAATTTCAGTATTCCGTTTAGCCATTCCCAGTATTCTCCATTAAGGTAGCTTCGCATGTCGCAAGGCAACACGTACGTCATTGGTGATATTCAAGGTTGTTATGATGGTCTGCGTCGCGTGCTGGATAAAGCGCGCTTTGACCCCAATGCCGATTCACTCTTCGCAGTGGGCGATTTAGTGGCTAGAGGTGAAGACTCTCTAAGTACATTGCGCTTTCTTAAATCTCTTGGTAACAGTTTTTCCAGTGTTTTAGGGAATCACGACCTCCATTTACTTGCCGTTGTAAATAACATACGCAAAGCGAAAAAATCGGATAAGCTCGCGCCGCTACTCAGTGCTCCAGATTTGCCGGAACTTGTGGATTGGTTACGTCACTTTCCTCTTGCCCAAAAAGTAGCAAACAACACAGTCATCGTTCATGCAGGCTTATATCCTATGTGGTCAACGCACAAGCTACTTGCGTTAAGTGACGAAGTGAGTGATGTACTCAAGCGCCCGCAATACGCTACCTTTCTAACAGAAATGTACGGCAACAAGCCTGATAAATGGTCAGAGGAATTAACAGGTAGCGAACGCCTGCGGTTTATCGTAAACGCCTGCACAAGAATGCGTTTCGTTCACAAAAATTCGACGCTAGATTTCGATAACAAAGCACATCCCAGTGCCATAATGCATAGTACAAGCAGCACCTTACTTCCATGGTTCGAACATAAAAATACGCATTTGCGCCACAATGAAAAGGTCGTTTTTGGGCATTGGGCCGCGCTGGCAGGACAAACCAATAACCCGCAATTTATTGGTCTAGATACCGGTTATGTATGGGGCCAATCCATGACAATGTTAGAGCTTGGTAGAAATGAGGTAATTAGCGTTTCGGCATGAGCGTACGCTTCATTTAGTAAGCAAACTTGCTTACGAACAGTAAAAACTTGACCTAAACTGGTACAACCAGTAACTATTTATGTGCAAATAGCATAAATAAAGTAAACATTAAGTCCCTGAAGCCGATACAATTATTTGTGATAGTAACGATGATGTATTAAACCTTCACCCTAAAGTACAATCACATTCGTGTTGATTTGGGTGTATTTTAATAAGGTTGAGGGGTAATATCGTTAGTGATAAGAACAAAAATGCACTCATCCAGGAGTTCCGATGAAAATAACCGTAGCCACGCGCGTAATCGGGGGATTTGTAGCGATCAGCGCACTTCTGATCGTAATCAGTGTTGTTTCGCTTTATAACCTCAATTCAATAGGCTCTGCGACCGAAGAGGTCAACGATGTCGCTCTTCCAACCGTTGCAGGTAGTAACGCGTTGAAAGCCAGCTTTCTGAACATGGGTCGGCTAACTTTTGAGAGTTATATTGAAGAAGAGCTCAATGGACTTGAGAAAAAACGCACTTCGTTTAACGCCGCAAAAGAGAGCTTTGATAGTGAGTACAAGAAACTTGCCCTTGCTGTCGATGACCAACCACAGTTAAAGAGTACGCTGAATTCAGTTCGACAATCTTTTGATGCGTATACCGTAAACGTCGAAGAAATGTATAAGAATCATGAAAAGTACTTGGGACTTCGCAATACAATTCAAGACCGCTTAGGCGACGCTGAAGATAACGCAGATGACGCTTCAACATATCTTCTTGATTTTTCTGACTTAGATGCTGTTCAAAGCAACGCTAGTCTACGTAGAGCAGCCGAAGTAGGCAGTCAATTAGAGTCTTCACTGTTATCCCTACTTACGGTATCTAACGAATACGTAAAAACGCAAACGATAGTGCGCTCTCAAACTTTGGGTAATGAAGTTGACCTTGTTGTTGAAAAAGTGGTTACCCAGCTAAGCGAAATGGTTGAAACCGCTGGTGGCCGCGATGACTCAGGAACACTGGATGAAATTAACGATTTAGTTAACGGTGCAGTAAATGCGATTAAAGCAAGTGATGGCGTAGTTCAGCTACATGTAGATCGCTTAGAGCGCCGAAATGATGCGGAAAAAGCGCTTAACGCATCTGATGCGAATATCGCTCAGGGCATTATTGAGCTAGAAAAACTGTTAACAGAAGCCGACAGAAAGGCCAGCGATATAGAAGAACAGGTAAACGGCACCATCACGACAGGTAACACCATTGTTGTGCTAGTGGTACTTTTCTCAATTGCCATTGCTGCATTTATTGGGTTTGTAACAGTACGCGCGATTACTCGCCCGCTTTATCGCGTTAATGAGTTACTGACAGTAGCATCGTCTGGAGATTTAACACATCGCCTTGATGATTCAGCACAAGACGAGTTTGGACTGCTGGCCAGAAACTGTAATAAGCTAATTGGTAACTTGAAAGAGTTGATCACTGCTATTAACGTGCGTGCAGAGCAGCTTGCTGCCGCATCAGAGCAAACCTCAGCAGTGACCGCGCAAACTACGCATTCAATCCAAGACCAAAAGTCGCAAATTGGACAAGTGGCCACAGCAACAACAGAAATGCACTCCACGTCACAACTTGTGGTGCAAAATGCAGAAGATACGCTTAGTCAAATCCGTCATGCGGATGCCGAGGCAGAAAATGTCAGACAAATTTCAATAGAAAACAAAAATACTATCGAAATTTTGGCTAAAGACGTTCAAGACGCAGCAGACGTTATTAATAAGCTTCATCAAGATAGCGCAAGTATAGGCGGCATTCTTGACGTTATTCGCGGTGTTGCAGACCAAACTAACTTACTTGCACTTAACGCAGCAATTGAGGCGGCGCGTGCTGGTGAGCAAGGTCGTGGTTTTGCGGTTGTAGCTGACGAGGTAAGAACCCTTGCAAGCCGTACTCAAGAATCTACCCAAGAAATCAACGCCATGATTGAGGTTCTACAAGCTGGCGCTGAACGCGCTGTTGCGGTTATGAATCAAGGTAAAGAGCAAACCGCAGCCTGTGTGGCGCAAACTGAACGTGCAACACAGGCTCTGGACATTATTTCTGATGCGGTGCATAAAGCGCACGATGTAAGTTCTCAAATTGAGCAGTCGGCCCGTGAACAAAATACGGTATCGCAAGAAATCAGTGAGAAGCTTGAAACTATAGTAGGCATTGCAGAAGAGACTACCGCTGGTGCACAACAAACGTCTGAGTCTAGCCACGAAGTGGCAAGATTAGCGGAAGAACTGCAACAATCAATTCGTCAGTTTAAGGTGTAAATACCCGTAAACTCGATAAAAAGTATGTAATGAAAGGGCTCCGCAAGGAGCCCTTTTTTGTTCCCCGGCGAAACCTAATAGGTTGGCTATACTGTAAGAAGTGTTTGTCGAGGGGGATATTTTGAGTACTCGGTCGCTTCGTTCTCAATTAGTTTTTGGGGTAGTCATTGTGATCACTACCTTTGTTGCTGTGCAATTGTGTATACGCGCATTTGTGACTTACCCACAGCTAAAAGCCCTTTCTGAGAAACACGACTTTTATGAGCTGCAGCGGGTTGCATCAGAAGTTCAGCAAGAACTTAGGGCACTTGAAAACTTGGTGTACGACAATGCCGTGTGGGACTCTACGTATAACGCCATTGCGACAAAAGATGTGAACTGGCTAGCGAAGACCTACTTTTTACCTACCAGCTATACCACGTTAGGCATTGATGGATGGCTTTTCTTTGACAAGCAAAATAATGTCGTTGCTGCTGAGGTGTTTCAATCCACTCTTACCCTTGATGAGATTAGTCAGGCCGTCACTACAAGTGGCATTTTCGACGCTGTTGAACGACAGAGCACGGTTCATACTGTGTTTTCAATGTTTAGAGATACCCCTGTGGCACTTATCGCAAGTAAAATACTTCCTTCCGATGAACAGGGTGACTCCAATGGAACCGCTGTTGTTTTACAACGAATTGACCAAGGTTTCATTGAAAAGATCACGCCTAATATTACTGGTGACATTACCTTTCATGCTATTGATTCACTAGCACCACAGGCTATTTCGCAAAGTACTTCCTTCGATGCGCTAAATGTAGATGGTATTTCAACACCAACTGGCACGGCAACACTGCCTCGTCTATACGTGCGTTTCGAATCACAACAAGGGCAAACACTATTCGCTATATCAATCGCCCGTCCCAAGGGGCCGGATAAACACGTAATTGTAGATGGAAGCCTATTAGGAGGAGCACTTGTGTCGGTGCTATCTTTGATTGTGTTCTACGGCTTTATTAATAGAAAACTCATCAACCCCGTCTATGAATTGCTGAGTCTGGTTCAGCGTGCCCAAGACGAGCAAGACTTCTCGCTTCGCTGTAAACCAGATGGTGACAACGAAGTACATCAACTCGGCACCCGATTGAATAACCTGCTCTCACTTATTGAAAAACAACAAAACGCGGTTTATGAAAAAAATCAAATACTCGAAGGGTTAAGCCGTACAGATGCATTAACAGGACTTTCTAATAGGCGCTACTTTGACGAGTGGCTAGCCACACTAGCAGATAGTTCAAGCACAACGAACAACGCCCTTAGCCTTTTAGTGATTGATATCGACTACTTTAAACTGTTCAACGATTATTACGGACATGCAAAAGGAGACGAAGCACTGAAGCTAGTTGCTTCAAGTATTAAACAGTCACTTCATGAGGCTACCGACCATGCGTTTAGGTTTGGAGGAGAAGAGTTCACCGTTATATTGCAAAACACCAACTTAAATGATGCCAAAACCGTCGCGGACAATATTCGCAAACACGTAGAGAATATTAATTATGCGCATGATAAGTCTCCTATTTCTGACTATATTACTATCTCAGTAGGCGTTGCCGCTAAAGCCCCGGGCGAGCAACTAAACGAGAGTGAACTATTTGCCGATGCTGACCGCGCACTCTATCAAGCAAAAGCCAAGGGGAGAAACACGGTGTGCAGTGCCTAGCACACCAGAGCACGCTACAAAGCATAAAAAAACGGCCAACATTGGTTGGCCGTTTTCAATAAAACAATAAAGTAGGTCTATTCAAAAAGCGCTTTATGCAACTTTCTTACAACGTCTTCACTATCTGTTTCGTTAACCAGAAATGACAGGTTATGCGGGTTTGCGCCAAAGCAAATCATACGCAAATTGAAATCAGACACCGCAGATAAGATTTTACTCGATACACCAGCAGCCGTTTGCATGTTATTACCTACGACAGTAACTAAGTCATACCCCTTTTCAACTTTCACATCACATATTGTTTCAAGCTCTGCGATAGTCTCTTTATTCAACCGCTGTGCAACTGAATTAGCCGGGTTATCTAGCGTGAACGACACCGATATTTCAGAAGTGGTTACCAAGTCTACGCTCAATTTGTGCTTTGCGATAATCGCAAACACCTGCTGCAAGAAACCCTGTGCATACATCATTTTTGGCGTTTTAACCGTCACCATTACCTGCTCTTTGCGACGGGTGATTGCGCGATAAGCGGGTTCATGCTCACAGTCGCGAACAATCCATGTGCCGCCCTTTTCAGCCTCTTTGCTCGAACCAACGAAAACTTTAATATCTTTGCGAAGCGCAGGCTCCATAGTAGCGGGGTGTAGTACTTTTGCACCAAACGTAGCCATTTCTGCGGCTTCTTCAAAGCTTAACTCAGGTAATGGACGTGCAGCAGAGGTAATTCTCGGATCGGTGGTATACACACCTATTACGTCTGTCCAAATTTCACAAGACTCAGCATCAAGTGCTTCAGCCAACAGTGCCGCGGTAAAGTCTGAACCACCGCGCCCTAATGTGGTTGTTCTGCCTTCTTCATCAGCGCCAACAAATCCTTGTGTAACTACAATGGCACTTTCTAATTCAGGTGCAAGCAGCTGTTTAGCAAGCTTTTCAATTTCTTCAATTTGTGGGGCGCCTTCGCCAAATTCACTGTCAGTGCGCAGTACTTTACGCACGTCAAAATTCATAGTTTTGACGCCCTCTTCGGCAAGTACCGATGAAAACATTAGCGACGACATTCTCTCGCCCATCGACAATAGCTGATCTTTTAAGTCATCACGATGTAAGATTTCTTCGTGAAACGCGAGGCTACGCATTTCATCAAGCAAGTCATTGAGCTTAGGCTCAATGCTCTCTTTGTCACTCAATTTATTGAGGATAGCTAACTCAATATCGATGATTGCTTGGCACGTTTCCTCAATTTGTTGTTGCGTCATTGGTGTATGCGCAAGACTGACGAGGTGGTTGGTTACACCTGCTGCGGCACTTACCACTACAATTCGCGTTTTATCATTACCGGCAACAATTCGGGCACAATTTTGCATTACTTCATAATTCGCAACGCTAGTTCCACCGAACTTAGCTATCGATAAGGCATTTGTCACTATATTTAACTCCAGAATAAGCTAGCTTTAAGCCAGCACAATCGCGCGTTAACTCGCAATTAGTCAATCGTTATTTGGTCGCCGACTTTAATCTCATTCTCGGCAAACCACCCTTGGTTCATTTCCAATGCGTAAAGTACCTCTTTCGATGATCCGACCGACTCCAAGCTATGTGGAGTGAGAGGTTTTATATCCGTGATTACGCCATTTCTGTCGATAAATGCTACGTCTAGAGGAATGAAGGTGTTCTTCATCCACATTCCCGCAAACCGTGGTGATTCGAACTTGAAAAACATGCCACAGTCTTCACAAAGCGACTTGCGAAACATCAAACCGCGCGCTCGCTGCTCGAACGTTTTGGCGTATTCAACATTCAAGGTTTCCTCACCGACTGTGAGTGTTGCCTTGTCAAATACCACTGTTGATTCTGCGTCAACTTGCGCTTGAGCACACCCTAAGGTTAATACAAGTGCGGCAACAATAAAGAAAGATTTTCCCATTAGACATTCCTTTTCGCCATAAAAAAGCCGGTCGCCTATAGGGCCACCGGCTTTGTAGTTTATACACTATTTTATGCAACATTCAATGTTGGGATAATACGTGCCTTGGCCTCTTCTTCTGCTTGCTTAAAGCTAGGCATTTTGTCGAAGTTAGTGAGATATGTCTGCATTTGGCCTTTGCCGAAGGAAACTTGCAAAGCGGGGTTTGCCATTACGGGTTTTACCTGCGTACTTAAACGTTACCCAACTATTGACTGGCGGAGGGTTTTCTCTTTCTTTGTCACTAAAGCCGCTACCTAATTTAAAGATAACGCCTTCTCTGGTTTGCACCAATAAGGCGCCTAATACATCAGTATATTTCCCTTTGCCTTTCACATGGCTAATCACTTTAGCCTCGTCATCATCAAACTTTTTGAGTTTTAAAAGGTATTCACTTCTACCGTTGAAATAGAGCGCGTTTTTGTGATGAAGCATTAACCCTTCACCACTGTGAGACAGCACTTTATCTAGCGTTTTTTCTAGCTCATGCAGTGACGTTAAGTTGTACTGTTCAACCAGTGACAATGAGACATTTTTCGCGTCGTCTATAAGGCGGCGCAGCACCTTTAAGCGAGATTCAAAAGGAAGATCAGATTGGGGAAGGTCAAAAGCCATAAAAGCAACATGGTGCCAGCGGGTATCCGGTGTATAGCTAAGCACCACAGAAGTAGTCTTCTCAAACTGCCCTCGCTCAATCCACAATTCGCCATCTAATGCTACATTTGGCCAATCCTTTGTAAACCAATGCGGTGTATGAATAAGTGTTCCACTGCGGGTCAACAGTTGACTTCCCGTCCACCTTGCGCGGATACCATCAAGCTTTTCACTAACCCAGTAATTTTCTATGGTGATAATGTCCTGTTCAATATCGTAAGGTGTTGCTAGTTGAAGTGGCGTTATGTCCGCTGCAGCATGTAACGGTGAAGCTACGAGCATTGAAAAAACATACGCTGAGTACCCGGCCCTGTTCATCACTTGTCTCCCTTGATATAACGCGTTATGTCAGGGTCAAGTGTACAGTGCAGCGAATAGGTTAAAACTGGTCTTTGGCATGGTTTTTAGAAACCCAAAGTACACAAATAGTGCTAACTGTGGGCTGCTATTGAAATGGGCAAGTAAAATTCCGCCATAGCATTGGGACAGCAATGGCTTATGTTGCTTTCACTAAGAAAACAAATAGGAACTACGATAAATGATATTTTCTGAAAATTAGCTGACCAAGCAAATCCATTAAGTCGATTCAATGAACCTGCTTGGGCTACGATGTATACCTTGCTCTCACCAACAGGTATTAATTGTTGGGTAAACAGCAACGTCGTTTAACTAAATTCCAGCAAAATATCACTACCGAAGTGGCAAATATGCTACCTCGGACTCTGCTCTTTGAAGTGAGTTTCTAACTCTAGTAATTTCTTGCTCGTGAATAGTTGGAGCAAAAACATCTACCTTTTTAATTTTTTTCGGGCCTGTATCAACGCCGTTTCCGTCGCGACAAGAATTATTCGGCGCACCTCGAACCCGACTAATCTGGCGAGGGCAATTATCTAAAACATCGGGTGCGTCGTTGAATGCTAATGCTGAGCTTTGCTTAAAGACGAGTTTTCCACCAAAGTAAATCTTCTCTTCGGTTAAATTTAATGGAGAAAGCTGGCCTTCAAGGACATTCAAAACACTGGTTTCACCGTCTTTTGAACAGGTTACTTTGCCAAAAGTATAAATTCCGGGCTGTACATCGACAGCGGCAAATGCACCATCAGAAAATGTTAGGTGGGATACACTCTCGCCTGAAGATGGCAGGAGTTCAACATTCAAGCTTTCGCACCCTAAGTTGCTTGATACCTGAAGAATATAGGTTGCATTGGCCGCTGTCGCTGGGCTGGCTACGGCAGAAGCCGCCGCCACTGCTAAAAAAGAAGAGGCAAGTAAAACACGAGTCATAGCATTTCCTTATGTACGTTGACGTTATTGAAGGTTTGCAGAGACAATAAATCGTCTGTGAGCAAACCGTGTAATTCAACAATAGTTGAACGCAACTTGTTCATCAAGTAGACACAACGTTTTTTTAAATGATTACTTGTTAAATACCAACCATTGCAGTCGTTGAATAAATTCACTCTCGCTTCACTCTTTACAAGTCACAATAAATTTCCCAAAGGTAATAAACGAATTTGAGATAACAATGGCAGGTAATGACGTACGAATTAGATTTCACTATGCAATTTATGCAGTTGTACTTCTAGGAGTAGGTGTTGCAAGGATGGTGCAAAAGGCAACCAATGATGAGGGCGGAATTATCAGTCAATATGGGCCACTTGCTTTCGCATGTCTAATGTCTGTATGCGTTGTCAGTTATTCATTGCGCGCCCCTATTCTGAAGCGTTATTTTTGGCGTGTATTACTATTTACTCTCGTTGTCGTTGATTGCTTAGCCGTTGCGTTTACTGCCTATTTATCAATAAACGCAGTTAGCCTCTTTCAGGGGCCGGTAATGCTCACCTGGGGCGCGCTACTTCTAACACTACCGGCACAAGTCATCATGTATTACTACTCACACAATCGGAATTCAATTTGGTATAAGAAAACGAATTAACATCCGCTGTTATTGGAGTTGAGCAAGAAGACGTTTTTGTCGATTTAGATAAACCTGATAGCCATCATGACTTTCATCTGCCAGTTTAAGCGCTTTATTTACGTTAGTCAGCGCTTTGCGATACTCCCCCATTTGCTCAAAGCCATAGGCCAAACCATTATAGGCATCGGGTGTATTTGGGTATTGCGCGATATCGTACTCAAACAGGGCTATCGCTTTCTCGTAATTTTGCATGCCTACGTAATAATAACCAAGCTCTCTTATAACCCATTCAGGCGCCGTAAGATTCTCACCGCGCTGAGCAGATACTCTCGTGTAATAGTCTGAAATACTCGAAATATTGCCATCGTATTGGTGGGCACGAAGATACGCGGATAAAAACAATTGATGATACGCACTAAACGTGGATGCTGCGGTAATCAAGTTATGTGATACCCCTGGGTAGGTTTCATTTACCCACCTCATACCTTGAGGCTGATTTGCTTTTATGCCTGCAATCATGTCGTCGTAATAGGGGCGCATTGGTGCACCTTCATTACCGATAGACGTGTAAATATAATGATCTAACTGTGGTTGCGATTTAAGAAACGCCACCATATTTTTAGCCGATGCACCGTTGGCCCACCATACTGCTGCACTGTAAGCCAATGCAGCCTTAAACAAGTGTGGTTTTTCTCTTAAGGCATAAAGCGCAAAAACCCCTCCAGCAGATGCGCCTTCAATTACCCTAAAATCATGAACGCGATACTTATTTTCAACTAATGGCATCAACTCTTCGGTGATAAATGAAAGAAATTTAGCACCGCCCCCGCCATAACCAACAGGGCCGTTTGGGTCTTGATTGACCGTTGGATAAAAGTCACGTAATCGGTCGGTATTTTCAATGGCGACCACTATAACTTCAGGGGCAGCATTTTGAGACTGAAGAGACTCAAGCACTGCATTCATAGTTGTCAAATTACCTGCGCCATCTAATCTGTATATGACAGGATATTTCTTATCTTGGCTATCGTGGTAACTTTTGGGGAGTTGAACTACAACGCTTCGCGACTCATTCAACACCTTTGAATGAAGCTGCTCCGTTACGTACTGGTAGCGTTCTGCGGCACTAATTTCTTGTGAGAAAGCACCACCGGTGCTTAAAAATGACAGCACAACAACGAGGGTAAGGCTTAGAAGAGATTTCAAATTTAAATCCTTTTAAAGTACACCTACGATATACGAACCTTTATTCGCTTTTTAAGGTCAGCATTATATATTAGGTGAAAAATAGTAGACGCGTTATCAGTGAAGATAACATGGCAATATACGCTAACCTACGCGGTATTGAATGCCTTTTCAACATCAGTATTTGTAGAAAATGTTTTTGAGTTCAGATACTTCGCTAAAATTACATGTAAGGCATCTTTATCGATGGGTTTAGTGAGGTAGTCATTCATCCCCGCCGCTAACGCCTTTTCCAACTCATCTTTTACCACCGCAGCAGTAAAGGCAATAATTGGTGTAGAAATACTGTGATTGCGCAGAATGTTGAGAAATAACTAATTAGAAAATGCTCTTTGTAATATCGCCACCATAAGATCTCCAAACAGTGCCCCTGCAGTAGAGCGCTCGGCGCGTCTTACTTGGTAAGATTTATCAAGACAATGTGCAATCGCGTATTTGCCACTTCTGCACTGTTCGTTTCATCTTTCTCGATTTGCTCGATACAGTTATCAGTCTGAGCCATGCTAGTGGTACTGCAGCCACCACCCCACATCAGCGATAAGAGTAAAACAGCAGAGCCAATAAGTTTTTTCATTTGTTACCTTTCCTTAGTCGACGAATGAAATTGCGATGTAAACACGATACTAAAACATGCTCATCGTTATAGTACTTTCAAGTGTAGTGCTAAACGCTATTTCGTCAATCACAACAAAAAAGCCCCAACCGAGGCTGGGGCTTTCAATATTTGGTTATGTTGCTAAGTGCTTATACGCGCTTAACCGCCACATCCGCTTCAAACTTAGGCTTAACCGCCAAATCTTCTGAAGGAGGCGCAAACTTAGTTAGGTCAATTCCTGCAACTGCTTGCTTGTACTCTTCAGTTGTTGGGAAACGGCCAAGTACGGTTGAAAGTACTACCAGTGGTGTAGAACCTAGTAGTGATTCACCTTTCTTCTCAGCAGAGTCAGCTACAACACGGCCTTGGAACAAGCGAGTAGACGTAGCAATAACAGTATCGCCCGGCTCCGCTTTTTCTTGGTTACCCATACATAGGTTACATCCAGGACGCTCTAGGTAAAGAATGTTGTCGTACTTAGTACGGGCCGCTTCTTTAGGCTTAGCATCATCGAATTCAAAGCCAGCGTACTTCTGAAGGATTTCCCAATCGCCTTCTGCTTTTAACTCGTCAACAATGTTGTATGTCGGTGGTGCAACAACAAGAGGTGCTTTGAACTCTACAGAGCCGTTAAGCTTCTCTAGGTTACGTAGCATTTGCGCAATAATTTGCATGTCACCTTTGTGTACCATACAAGAACCAACGAAACCAAGGTCTACAGGCTTACCATCGTAGTAAGAAACCGGACGAATAACGTCGTGCGTATAACGCTTAGACACATCTTCGTTGTTTACGTCTGGGTCAGCGATCATTGGCTCATCGATTTGATCAAGGTCGATAACCACTTCTGCGTAGTACTTAGCGTTGTCATCTGGAGCAAGCGCTGGCTCTTCACCAGACTTGATTTCAGCAATACGCTTGTCAGCAAGGTCAAGTAGGCCTTGAAGCATCTTAGCTTCGTTGTCCATGCCCTTGTCGATCATAATTTGGATACGGCTCTTAGCAAGCTCAAGTGACGCAATCATAGTCTCATCGTTAGAGATACAGATTGACGCTTTCGCTTTCATTTCCGCAGACCAGTCGGTAAACGTAAACGCTTGGTCAGCCAGTAGAGTACCGATTTGTACTTCGATAACACGGCCTTGGAACACGTTTTCGCCAGAGAACTGCTTAAGCATTTGTGCTTGAGTAGCGTGAACCACATCACGGAAGTCCATGTGTTCTTTCATGCTGCCTTTAAAGGTCACTTTCACAGACTCTGGAATTGGCATTGCCGCTTCACCTGTGGCAAGTGCTAGAGCAACTGTACCTGAGTCAGCACCGAACGCGACACCTTTAGACATACGTGTATGCGAGTCGCCACCAATAATGATTGCACGGTCGTCTACCGTGATGTCGTTAAGCACTTTGTGGATAACGTCAGTCATTGAGTGGTAAACACCTTTAGGGTCACGCGCTGTGATTACGCCAAAGTTGTTCATAAAAGACATAAGCTTTGGAATGTTAGCCTGTGCTTTCTTGTCCCATACTGATGCAGTGTGACAACCAGACTGGTAAGCACCGTCAACAAGTGGAGATATTGTTGATGCCGCCATTGACTCTAGCTCTTGGCAGGTCATTGGGCCTGTAGTGTCCTGAGAACCTACAATGTTTACCTTAACACGAACGTCAGAACCTGCGTGAAGCGGTGCATCTGAGCTTACGCCAACCGCATTGCGGTTAAAGATTTTCTCAACAGCAGTAAGGCCTTGACCTTCGTGTGATACTTCTTTTGAAGGTGCGTAAACGGCTGGTGCTTTAACACCTAATGTACGCGCTGCGAAAGACTGAAGCTGCTTACCAAATACCACAGCGTAAGAGCCACCCGCTTTCATGAACTCCATTTTTTGCGGAGTAAATGAAGCAGATACGTCAGCTAGCTCTTCTGTTCCGTTGTAAAGCTTCTTCGCTTTAGTATCGATTGTAAGCACAGTACCTGTTGCTACAGAGTATGCTTCTTCTAGGACTGGGTCGCCATTTGCATCGCGAACAATTTCGCCGTTTTCGTCGGTTTTCTTAACCCAGTTTTTAAGATCAAGACCAATACCACCGGTTACGTCAACTGTAGTAAGGAAAATTGGAGCAATACCGTTAGTACCTGCAACAATTGGCGCTTTGTTTACAAATGGAATATAAGGACTTGTTGGTTCACCAGCCCATAGTGCAACGTTGTTCACACCAGACATACGTGATGAACCTACACCCATTGTGCCTTTTTCAGCAATAAGCATAACTTTTGCGTTAGGGTGTTTTTTACCTAGCTCAACAATTTCTTGCTGCGCTTCAGGAGAAATCATGCACTGGCCATGAAGTTCGCGGTCTGCACGAGAGTGCGCTTGGTTACCTGGAGAAAGAAGGTCGGTTGAAATGTCACCTTCAGCAGCAATATAGGTTACTACTTCAATTTTCTCTGGTACTTCAGGAAGCTTAGTGAAAAACTCTGCTTTCGCATAGCTTTCTAAAACGTCTTTCGCAATGGTGTTGCCTGCTTTAAACGCAGTTTCAAGACGTTCTGTATCCGCTTCGTACAGATAAACTTGCGTTTTAAGTACTTCTGCTGCTGGCTTAGCAACCGCTTCGTCATCAGAAAGCGCTAAGTCGATAAGCACTTCTACAGACGGGCCACCTTTCATGTGTGAAAGTAGCTCTAGTGCAAATTCAGGAGTAATTTCTTCTACTTTTTCTTCGCCAAGTACAATTTCCTTAAGGAATTGCGCTTTAACACCTGCAGCAGGTGTTGTACCTGGCAAGGTGTTATAGATAAAGAATTTTAGAGAGTCTTCGCGGTGCTCGTTCGTTGTATCTTTGATTTGAGCAATAATTTCAGACAGCAGGTCTGCACTGTCGATTGGCTTAGGGTTAAGACCTAGTTCCGTTTTACGGGTCTCGATCTCTGCCAGATATTCTGAATACAAACTCATAGTGTTCTCTCAGTCTTAGTTTTACTTGGGCGTAGTGTTAAGTCGGTCTTAGCTATACGCATATAAAAGTGGGCTATATTTTAACTGATTTTCTCGCTGCACGTAATGTTTGAAGTGAAATGGAATGAGTACTTTTCACTGTCAGTTTTTATTGACTTTGTACCCTCTCAACCTCTACTCACGCCGTTAAGCGCGGAATCAAATAAAAAAATAACGCTTTCATTTCATTAACTTGCAATAAAAATTAAGGCCCACACCATTTACATTGCGTGCCATACACACCCACTATCTGAATAAATGATAGTGTTGCACTTATGACAGACATTTTTCACACTTATGGTACTACCAGTTCAAATAACACACAACAATAGTGTTCTTTAGGCGCTTTATCGAGGAGATATTCGCATTACTTTGCTATTTTCCCCGTCAGTTAATACTAGGATATTGCCCTCACTATCAACAACGACATCGCGTAATCTTTCATAAAGCGAGTTACTTGCACTATGGGAATTGAGTACCGGGTGCACCTCAAACTTATCGGTCTGCGTGATGATGGCAAATAACTGCTTTGCTTTTAGCGAGGTTACAAGTAAGGTGTTTTGAAGTGTGGGGAACGCCGTCTGCGAGTAAAGTGTCATCGATGAAGGTGCTATAGATGGCGTCCAATTTACGAGTGGGTCCTGCATGCCTTTATAATGGGTAAAAGGTGAGATGTTTGCCCCTGAATAATCTTTACCTAATGTGACTACAGGCCAACCATAGTTCATGCCAAGCTCAATACGATTAAGCTCGTCTCCACCATCCGGACCATGCTCATGTTGGTAGATTTCACCATCAGCGCCATACACCAACCCTTGCGGGTTTCTGTGACCTAAGGTGTAAATGTAGGGTGAGTTTTTAAACGGTGCGTTTGGTAAAGGCGCGCCATCAATAGTAAATCCTATCACCTTCCCTAGATGAGAATTCTGTACCTGCGCCTTTTCTCGATAGTCAAAACCATCGCCCGTTGTAACGAGAAAACCACCGCTTTGTAGTGCTAGTAATTTGCCACCGTAATGTACTGGCGTATCTTTCGATTCATTCACTTCATAGACGTTGTGGATATCGCCAAAGCCTTGTTCTAGCGACAAGGTTGTTTTGACAACGGCAAGCCTATTGCTGTCATCAGAACCTTTAGAGTAAGACACCAACACGCTGACGTCATTTGCGCTGTTACCGCTAGATGTTTCGCTGTCGATAACAAGTAAATCGAGTAACCCACCCTGCCCCTGTGTATAAAGCTCAGGCAGCGCCAACGAGAAGCGTGAGCGACTTTTGTCTGCAGTAATAACGGTGACAAATCCATCTCGCTCGGCAATAAGCAGGGTGTCATTGGGCAATATTGCCATCGATTTAGGAAAATGGAGTTCAGATGCATATTCTTCTAGGGAGTACGAATGAATTACACCTTCTGTATTTTCTAATTCGTTGATGGCGCTAGTCTGAGCGAAAGCCTGTGCAGTTGTATGGGGTGATAGATGCAGGCATCCCATTGTTATGGCTAAGCCCGCTGTTAGAAAACTCAGTTTCATTAGGTGTACTCATTAATGCGATATTTATGGTATACCAAAAACAACGCACCATGTTTAGGTAAAAATATGCCGAGCCTCACAAATCGCTTTATTAAACTCATACTGCCTTTCTTATCAGCTTGGTTGGTCGCATTTTTACTCGCCAGTGTTTTTCATTCCTGTTTTGTCCTTTATGGGCTGATAGCAATTGATATTGATATCAACACGGCGTCTGCGTTTTCGATGATCTTTCAAGATATCACTGGATTATTACCTACTTACGGCGTCATTATTGCTGCTGCACTTCTTATTGCGTTCATCTTCGCTCGGTTTGTATTTTTAAGACAACCAACAGCAACCTCGCTCTCAATACTGGTATTTGCTCTTTCTGGCGCAGCTGCGTTCATGGTGATGTTAGCAGCTATGCAACCTATCTTAGATGTAACCTTAATTGCTGGCGCAAGAACCACAATGGGCATATTTGCGCAATGTGCTTCTGGGTTTGTTGGCGGTGCACTTTTCGGCAAACTGAAATAATAAGATAGCGAACGTACCATTAAAATTTATTATGACAATCTATAAGGTAACAAGCATGTAAATAGAAAGTTAACTTTGCTAATGTTATACGATATCAATCAATGTTTAGGAAAATTGCACAATGATAGCGTATCCCGATAATGTCTCTTGTTTAGCCGATTATATCGAAAGCGTTTTAGAGAAATTTGCAGACAAACCTGCGTACACAGCACTGGGCCAAACGTTAACATTTAAAGAGATAGACGAGAAATCCGGTGCCCTCGCCCGCTATTTTGTGCATAAAGCTAAGCTTAAAGCGGGAACAAAAGTTGCCATTCAACTGCCTAACCTTATTCAAAATCCTATTGCGGTTTATGCGGCACTGCGTGCTGGATTGGTTGTGGTTAATACAAATCCACTCTACACCGAACGTGAGATGAAGCATCAGTTTACTGATAGCAACGCCCAAGCCTTGGTTATTTTGAGCGACCTGCTCCCTAAGTTTGATAACATTAAAGCCGACACCAACATTACCACTGTTATTACAACATCAGCTACAGAGCTGCTCGATGCTAAAACAGCACCCGATATTGCTGGCACAATATCAATGACAGCAGCAATTCAAATTGGCGCAGATGCACCGAGTTTTGAGCGCGAGAATACCAGTTTGGGCGACCTTGCAATGCTACAGTACACTGGCGGAACAACCGGTGTCTCGAAGGGCGCAGCGCTTAGTCACAATAATGTGTTGAGCAACTGCATTCAAATGCTTGAACGCATAGGCGATGGTTTTAAGGATGGCGAGGAAGTACTTGTGTGCCCTTTGCCGCTTTATCATATATACGCGTTCACTGTTGGCATGATGGCACTTTTTGCAAAAGGCAGCCAAATTATTTTAATCCCCAACCCTCGGGATATAGACGGTTTTATCCAGACGCTCAAACCACATCGTATCTCCGCCTTTATGGGTATCAATACTCTGTTCGTCGGCCTTGGTCGTCATCCAGAGTTTGCCAAACTCGATTTTTCAAGGCTCCATCTGACTATGTCTGGTGGTACAGCCTTAACTCAAGCAGCTGTTTCAATCTGGAAAGATGTGACAGGCAATATGATTACTGAAGGCTATGGTTTGTCAGAGACTGCGCCGGTAGTGTCGTTCAATATTCCAGGTAAAGAAGAGATTGGTACTGTAGGCCATGAGCTTTTAGATACTGAAGTGGCATTACTAGACACTTACGACAAACCGGTTGCCGATGGTGAATCAGGACAAATTGCAGTGCGTGGCCCACAGGTAATGATGGGCTATTGGCAGCGTGATGATGAAACCGCTAAAGTAATGACAGAAGATGGGTTCTTCAAAACAGGTGATATTGGTATACGAACCGAATCGGGTGCAATCAAGATTGTTGACCGCTTAAAAGATATGATTATTGTGTCTGGGTTTAATGTCTATCCAAATGAAATTGAAGATATTTTAACGTCTCATCCAGATGTAATGGAAGCTGCAGTTGTCGGTAAACCCGATGACAAAACCGGTGAGCGAGTGTGTGCTTTCATCACAGTCAGCCAGACTGTAAATCATGATGACATTATCGCATTTTGTAAGACACATCTAACCAATTACAAAGTACCAAAATCTATCACAATATTAGATGAGCTACCAAAATCCACTGTCGGCAAAATTTTGCGCCGAGAATTGCGCTCAGCATAGTCTAATAAAAGCAGCCGAATGGCTAATGCCAGTCAGTTAAGCTGACTGGCATTTTTCTTTTTGGCGGGGTACTTACTTGGTTTGGGTTTAACACATCGTGGATATAACCTATCCTCTCG
>NZ_JAJALG010000060.1:0-7962 GCF_020515205.1 Alteromonas sp. McT4-15 | reverse complement strand
TTAAGCTTGGAAACGAAAGTAACCCACAGCTGGAGGCTATATAATACAAAGCCTGTAGCATTCTATGTTACTTTAGAGGGGAAAATCCCTAGAACCCCAAATGGCGTGAGTACACGCAGGCCACTCATCCCGTCTTTTGGGTGAAAACAGCGTCAGGATACCGCTATCGCAGTATGCTAGAGGAACACGATCTGCCATTGGACTGGCCCGTAGACGTCAACTATCACGAAGCGAAAGCATTTTGTAATTACAAAAGTAAACAACTGGGTAAGACTTTTCGTTTACCTACAGAAAATGAGTGGTTTGCTTTACGCGACTATGCTGGTGTTACCCAGTCGATATATGATAACGGATTTAATATTGCACTTCAGAAATACGCGTCCAGTGAACCGGTTGACGTTAATCAATCAGGGGATTTTTTTGATGTCGTAGGTAACGTTTGGCAGTGGACAGAAACCCCCATTTATCCTTTCGATGGCTTTAAAGTACATCCTTTATACGATGATTTCACTACACCGACTTATGACAATAAACATAATTTGTTTAAAGGGGGCAGTTGGATCTCAACGGGTAATGAGGCAATGAAAGAGAGCCGTTATGCGTTTAGACGTCATTTTTTCCAACATGCAGGTTTTAGATATGTTCAAAGTGAGAGCGTAATTAACGTGAACGATTTTGACTATGAAAGCGATACACAGGTTTCTCAATACAGCGAATTTCATTACGGAGACCAGTACTATGGTATCCCGAACTTTGCTAAGGCAAGTGCTGAATTTTGTATCGCAAAAATGGTTGAAGTGGGCAAGGGCGGCAATGGTAAAGCGCTTGATCTTGGCTGTGCTGTTGGTCGTTCTACATTTGAAATGGCTACTTTCTTCGACCATGTAGATGGCGTCGATTTTTCTGCGCGCTTTATCAAAACGGCTTTTGACATGCAGGAACGCCAAGAAATTCGCTACCACCTTATCGAAGAGGGCGAGTTAACGTCCTTCCACTCACGCAAGTTATCATCTCTTGGACTGAGTGATGTAACGTCTAAAGTGGCCTTTGCGCAAGGGGATGCCTGTAACTTAAAACCCCAGTTTACTGGGTATGATCTTATTTTCCTTGGTAACTTAATTGATAGGGTGTACAGCCCACGCAAAGTACTAAGCGAAATGCAAAAGCGTTTAAATGCGGGTGGATTGCTTATCGTTGCAAGTCCGTTTACTTGGTTAGAGGAATACACAGAACGCAAAGAGTGGTTGGGTGGATATAAAGACGAGAACGGTGAAACGTTAAGTTCCACACAGGCACTTGAACAAAGTTTAGGTTCTGCTTTTGTTCGCATTGGCGAGCCGGTGTCAATTCCTTTTGTTATTAGGGAAACCAAGCGCAAATTCCAGCACACGTTGTCTGAGTTTAATGTGTTTCAAAAAGTGAAGTGACCCAAGGTACATGGAAGTTAATACAACCCCTGTTTTCAACAGCTTAGCGTCAGCGTTTTTGCCATACCAACATGTGTGGCAAAAACAACCTAGAGATAAGCGCGGCTTAACGCGCTTAAAATTTGCTGGCGTATCAGCGCGTTTCCCATGTGCGCCTGACGACTATATTGCGATGTGGATTGCCGATATGGACGCAGAACCACCGCAATGTGTTATTGACGCCCTTGTGTCGCAGATTAGTGAGCAGTATGGATATCAGTTATTGCCATTTGCAGATGCAGTTGCTGATTGGCATAACCGGGTAGGGGACTCGTTAGGTGTTAACGGTGATGTCAAAGCGCACCATGTAATTGAAGTGCCAAGTGTGACCAGTGCTGTTGATAGCGCATTAAGAGCGTTTTGTGATGTAGGCGATGAAGTGATGGTGTTATCGCCTACTTACGGTCCTTTAACTGACGTTATTACTCTTAATAATATGCGGCCCAGTCCTGTTTACGTGTCAGATAGCCAAATACATGTAAATACACTCAATGAAAACGCGAAAGCATTTGTATTATGTCACCCCAATAACCCTGATGGCACTGTACTAACGCACGTAAATCAGGTCGATATTATTCGGTTTTGCGAACAACATAATATTGTTTTGATCATCGATGCGGTACACGCAGAACTAGGATTTGTCGATGAAGATAGCCCTAATGCTATTCCATTGTTTGGGGGCTCTGCGGGGTTAGCGCAGTCTCAAAACATAGTACATGTGAACAGCGTTAATAAAGCATTTAACTTATCAAGCATGCCGGGGGCGTCCTATGCCATCATTGCACATGAACAAAAGAGAGTTGCGCTTAAGCGCTCACTGAGTCAACGTCACTTAGAGGCTGGGCCAGTTGCTAAAGCGGCATTAATCAGTGCCTATCACTATGGGTCAGGTTGGCTTCAAACAATGCGCGCCGCCATTGGGTTTAATCGAAAATTGGTCAACACTTATTTTGCGCATTGCGGTATTGATGCAGACTACACAATGGGTCAAGCAACGTATTTTTTGTGGTTAAATTTACGCAAGATCACATTAACAAAACCAGTATCTAACCACGTTTTTAAGCCCGCTGAAGACATCAACCAATGCATAACCCGCGGTGTTATTGTTAACGACGGCGCACAATTTGGTGCCAATGGCTTCATTAGAATGAACCTTGCCTGTCACCCTATACATATTGAACAAGCCCTAAACCGTCTGTTTTTCTCAGCCAATTAATCATCCTAAATTCTGTTATGTAGAATGATAAGGGCAATTATATGAAATTTTATCCTATCATTTAGGTCGTATAATAATCTCCATTGTGAAGTTACCCGCATACTTTATTTTCAGCATGTGGTTGTCGTTCAGGACAATACTACATTCAAGTTGCGGGTAACCATTATCTTGAGGAGAAGGTTTATGGTTTATCTAAGAAAAGCACATACCCGTGGCAAAGTAGATTTCGGTTGGTTGCAAAGTCAGCACAGTTTTTCGTTCGGTCACTACTACGATCCAAAGCATATGGGGTTTTCTGCACTTCGTGTAATTAACGATGATGTTGTTCAGGCTGGTAGAGGATTTGAAACCCACGGTCATAGGGACATGGAAATCATTTCCTACGTTGTCGATGGTGCGTTGAAGCACAAAGACAGTACAGGCAATGAGTACGTGGTACCGGCGGGCGACGTGCAAGTGATGAGTGCGGGCAAAGGCATAATGCATTCGGAGTTTAATCCATCGAGTAATGAACCGGTTAACTTCTTACAAATATGGATTGTACCTAGTGAAAAAGGTGGCGAGCCGGGTTATGCGCAAAAAACCTTTGGTAGCGACGCTCAACTAGAGTTACTCGTAAGCAGTGACGGTAAAGATGACTCACTTAAGATAAAGCAAGATGCATCAATTAGCCGACTACAATTAAACGCAAGCGAGCAACTTTCACTTGAAACCGGTAAACGCAAGGGCTACTTGCATATTGTAAGTGGTAACGCGCAAGTGAAAGTGGGTAGCGAAGAAGAAATACTCCTTCTTAGCCACGGTGATGCAGTGGGTGTTTTTGAAAGCGACACTATTGATATTATTGCGAGCAATGACCTGGTTGCACTTTGGTTTGACTTGCCAAGTTAACATTGCAAAATTGCTTTATATCAATAATTTATTTACAAAATGTGTATCTGCACTTCACGTAAGCGTAACTCATGGTATGATGACGGACGAGTGATTTTGGGGCGGTTTGTTTGTATTGGTAAAGTACAGCGAACAGCCCTTAGTTCAGTAGTTACCTTAAACTGAAGTCAGTGAGATACTAGAGTGATAAAAATAGTCCTAGCAGATGACCATGATTTGGTCAGAACAGGGATACGCCGAATTCTGGAAGACGTAGACGATTTCACAATTCTTGGTGAAGCAAGAAACGGTGAAGACGCGGTACAATTGTGCCGAAAAGACGCTCCAGATGTGGTACTCATGGACGTGAACATGCCTGGTATAGGTGGCTTAGAAGCTACCCGAAAAATTGTCCGCATGTCTGAAAATACGCGTGTAATATGCTTGTCGATGCACAAAGAAAGTCCCATTCCAATGCAAGTTATGGAAGCGGGTGCATACGGTTTTCTCACTAAAGACGCCGAGCCGAGTGAAGTAATATTAGCAATTCACAAAGTTGTGGGTGGTCAAAAGTATGTTGATAGCGAAGTAGCCAATAGCATTGCAATCGGAAAACTTTCGCCTAATTCAGATAATCCATTTAACGATTTATCGAGTAGAGAACTTAACATTGCGCTACGGTTAACAAAAGGCCAGCGCGTAACAGATATCGCGAGTGAACTGAGTATTAACGCAAAAACAGTTAATACCTATCGCTACCGTATGTTTGATAAGTTGGGCGTGACATCGGACGTTGAGCTAACACATCTCGCTCTGCGCCATAAGCTTATCGATCCCAATTTACTATAGGCGTCAACCTGCGCATTATGTCAAAGCGACAACCTTCAGATTTCGACTCAGCGGCATTCCTAAAAAACTTAACCTCTCAACCTGGCGTGTACAGAATGTACAACAGTCAGGATGAGGTTATTTATGTTGGTAAAGCGAAGAATCTTAAAAAGCGCGTTTCCAGTTATTTTCGTGCGAATCTAGACAACGCCAAAACGCGTTCTCTGGTCAGTCAAATAGCCAAAATGGACGTCACTGTGGTTAACAGTGAAACGGAAGCATTTCTGCTTGAAAATAACTTCATCAAGAAATACAAGCCGCGTTATAACGTGGTTATGCGTGATGATAAGTCGTATCCGTTTATATTTTTGTCTGATCATCAGCATCCTCGATTATCTTTCCACCGCGGCCCTCAGAAGAAAAAGGGTGAATATTTTGGCCCTTATCCCAGTGCGTGGTCGGTACGTGAAAGCTTGCGCTCAATGCAACGCATTTTTCCCGTAAGACAATGTGAAGACAGTTACTATCGTGCTCGAAGCAGGCCTTGTTTGCAGTATCAAATGCAACGTTGTAGCGCCCCCTGCGTTGAAGGCTATGTCACTGATGAAGAATATAAAGAGCAGGTCAATTTTGCGCGCCTTTTTCTAAAGGGGAAAAATCAGCAAGTGATTGGCAGCCTTGTAGAGAAAATGGAAAAAGCCAGTGAAAGCCTAAATTTTGAAGCCGCTGCTCGATATCGCGATCAAATAAATGCTTTAAGAAAGGTACAGGAGCGGCAGTGGGTAGCAGGTACACAAGACGAGATGGATGTTTTTGGCTTTGCGTTTAAAGGCAACATGGCTTGTATTCAAGTCATGTTTATTCGCGATGGTCAATTGCTAGGGAGCAAAGCATTTTTTCCAAAAGTTCCCAATACAGCCGACGAGCAAGAGGTATTCGAATCTTTCTTTCTTCAATTTTATTTGGCGGGCAATAAAGTCATTCCAAAGCAAATTGTGTTAGCTCAAACACTAAGTGATCAAGACGCCATTGCTGAGGTGCTTGCCAGCGAAGCAGGGCATAAAGTTACCTTTTTCAAAGGGGCTAGGGAAGAAAAACGCAAATATTTAGCACTAGCACAAGCCAATGCGCAAACTGCACTTGAAGCGCAGTACAGTCAACAGAAGTCTGTTTTTGCCCGTTACCTGGATTTGGAAGATGCCCTTGATATCGATGTGCCGCTTCAGCGCATGGAGTGCTTTGATATTAGTCATACATCAGGCCAGCAGACGGTAGCGTCGTGTGTAGTGTTCAACCGTGAAGGGCCACTAAAAAGTGACTACCGTCGATATAACATCGAAGGTATCACGCCTGGCGATGATTATGCCGCTATGGCGCAAGCGCTTAAACGCCGTTATAAATCGGTTAAAGAAGTGCAAAAGATCCCCGACTTACTGTTGATTGATGGTGGTAAAGGGCAACTTGCACAAGCTGAAGCGTTTTTCGAAGATTGGCCGCACGATAAAAAACCAATGTTACTGGGCGTAGCCAAAGGTGTAACGCGTAAGCCCGGCCTTGAAACGCTAATACTTGCAGGTAGTCATGATGTGGTGTCGATGGAAAGCCATTCTCCGGGGCTGCACTTGGTTCAGCACATCCGTGATGAATCTCACCGCTTCGCTATCACAGGGCATAGAAACCGACGCCAAAAAGTGAAAACCACCTCAAGTCTTGAAAGTATTCCTGGAATTGGAGCAAAACGTAGACAACAACTGCTTAAATTTATGGGAGGTCTACAGGGGCTTAAGAAAGCCAGTAGAGATGAAATTGCAAGTGTACCTGGCATAAGTCAAGAATTGGCGGAGACTATTTACGATCACCTTCACCAATAAAACGCATGCACACAAGCATTACACGCGATTTTAGGGTAATGTGTTACAAAAATGAAAGCGATAAAGCTGCGCTAAACGCCCATAGAGGCACAAAACTGAGACGTATTTTTTATGTGGACTGTTCCAAACTGTATTACTTTATTTAGAGTAATTCTTATTCCTGTATTCGTGGTTGTTTATTTTCTTGATTGGCGTTGGGCGCATGAAGCGGGCGCTTTTATATTTTGGCTTGCTGCGATTACTGATTGGTTTGATGGTTACCTTGCACGAAAATTACAACAATCTACGCCCTTCGGCGCATTTCTCGACCCCGTAGCAGATAAGTTAATTGTAGGGGCAGCACTATTAATGATCACACATAGTTACGCCACCTTATGGATTACATTACCTGCAATTGCCTTGTTGGTGAGAGAAATCTATGTGTCGGCATTAAGAGAATGGATGGGCTCAAATGGTGTTCGTGAAGCGGTAAAAGTATCCTTTTTAGGAAAAGCCAAAACAACAGCACAAATGTTAGCGTTAATTGGATTACTTTCTGGTCTAGAAACATTTATGGGCTTTCCAATTTATTGGGTGACACTGGGTTATATTCTTCTTTATATTGCTGCAGTGCTGTCAATTTGGTCAATGATTGTCTATACAAAAGCTGCGTGGCCCCACCTTAAAGGTGGAGCGTTAAAAGGAAATTGATCGTACATTAATCAAAGTGAATAAAAAAATAGCAAACGATCATAAAAATACGCATTTATCTCAATTTAAACGTTTTTTCGTATTGACAGTTCTGAATGGGTAGGTAGAATGCACCCCACATTTCGAGAGGACATCACCGAAACGAAATGTACGATTAAGGTATGCGGGAATAGCTCAGTTGGTAGAGCACGACCTTGCCAAGGTCGGGGTCGCGAGTTCGAATCTCGTTTCCCGCTCCAATCTCTAAATGAGGTAACTTAATCAGCGCCAGTCGCACTGGCGGAATGGCAGAATGGCTATGCAGCGGATTGCAAATCCGTCTATCTCGGTTCGACTCCGGGTTCCGCCTCCACAAAGCTGCAAAGCTGCAACGCAGCATCAGGTTCTACGCCTGACACCTTGCTGAAAAGCAACCCGATGCCCGGGTGGTGAAATTGGTAGACACAAGGGATTTAAAATCCCTCGCTGGTAACAGCGTGCCGGTTCAAGTCCGGCCCCGGGCACCATTTATCTACCATTTTCATTGAATTACCTATTTAAGTACTGCTGTAATGTTGCTTAGGTTTTCTCGTTGATACGAAACTTCAATATCTTTAATTTCAACTTTCGTACGTTGCGGTGAATAGCGCTTGAACATGGCATAAGTATCATCAGCACCATAAACTCTGGCAAACTCTGTCACCTGCATTCCGTTACACACTAAACCTTGAGAAAGGGTTCTTAATGAATTCGACATGTGTTTTGTGTTGGGAAAAATACTATAAGCCGATTTTCTCACGCCATGTTTGTCGTTCAGTGCTGCGCTTTTGCATACCGAAATTAAGTCATCTTCGATTGCTTTATCATAACCACTATCACCAACGGCATTAAATGTTATTAGAAGCGGTGCACTCATTACTAAAGTGACTAGTTTTTTATTAAATGCATGTTCCGGCCCATTCCGATCACCCATTTCGGTTCAATCCGATCAGTGATTTCGGTCTAATCCGATCGCTTATTTCGGCGTTATCCGATCAAAAAT
>NZ_JAJALG010000059.1:0-8341 GCF_020515205.1 Alteromonas sp. McT4-15 | reverse complement strand
ACTTCACTGATTCCTGAAAAGTACCCATTTGACACACGTGCAACTGGCCTTAAATACAGCTGACACAGTGGGTAGTACATAGCGTTAATATTTCTTATAATCTGGGAAAAAAGTTAAATCATCTCAGACTGGATTTGTAAGCCAGCGCAGAACCAAAGAAGAACAACTGAAGGAACAGCTAGAGCGGTTTAAGTCTAAGTTGGAAGAGGCTCAGAAACAAAATGATCTGCAGGTCGATTCTAAGAGCCAGCAAGACTCTTTTGACAGCAATAGCAGTTCGAGTACAGATAGTGGTTCTAGCGGGTTTAATGCCTCTGACTTTATAGATGATGTTGAAAATGTCACAGAAACTCTCGTAGAGCTAATCGATGAACAACTCATGTATCGTGTACTTGCTTCTACTGGACTAGCAATTTCCGAATTTACTCATGAAATTCAGATGTGTTTAACGAACTTGAATTTGAATAGCCAAGAACTAGTTTCGCTTGCAGACTTGGAGCCGCGTATAGCTTTAACCAGTGCTAAACTCGAAGAAAATTTGGGGCTACTAAATGCCTATACTGATTTTTTTGATGGAACCATGAGAAGCAACTCCAATCGCGAGAAAGATTACTACGACATGAGAAAGATAGTCAAAAAATTTGTCTCAGCAATGGAACCTACAACTAAGAGAAGAGGTTATGAATTTCTGACACATTTTGATGCTTGGGGGATATGGACCAAAAAAATTAATATTTCAGAAGTGATGTCGATTTTTATTAATCTTTACACCAACGCCTGTAAAGCCATTGAGAGGGCTGGAAGTATTAATAGGAAATTGCTCATTAGTATTTCAAAAGGAACCAGCTACATGACAATTCGTTTTGAAGATACTGGTGACGGCATTCCGAAAGATAAATGGGCAGAGGTTTTCGCACCATTGTACACAACATCTATTCCTGCTAAGGCTTTTTCGACCGAAAATGACTATAAAAGAGGTATGGGATTAGGCTTGTCGATTACAGAAGAGATTATTACTGAATTGAAGGGTGAAATTGCAGTAACTGAGCCTTCTGAAGGCTACAATACCTGTTTAAAAATACTCTTACCATTAGCAGACAAATCAGAGTTACCAGAAGATGCCTATTAATTATTTGTATATAGATGATGAAAGAACTGAAACTCTTCAGTCACTGATTGATTGCCTAGAAAATGAATCTGAAGACAAGCTAAAGATTAAGCACAAGCAGGTAATGAATTCTATAAAAGCGATAGTAAATTTCATTAAAGCAGGCATAGATGAATCGACCCCATTTAGCGGTGTAATTATTGACCAGGATTTAAAGGCAGAAAGTGATGACGGTAATAAAGCAGACTACTTTGGCACAACTTTAGCGCAGCACCTTCGGACAGAAATGGCACTATCGAATATAGACTCTATGCCGTTGGTTCTGCTATCAAATGAAGATGTAATTGTCGAATCATTTGAACCAGACGATGCTTCAAAGAATTTATTTGATTACGTAGTGAAGAAAAAAGAAGTAGTGAAGCCAGCGACAAGGGAGCGAGTTGTTAGAATGTTGCTATCTTTAGTATCCGCTTATTCGTTGGCACGAGACTGCAAAAAGCCGCTTGGTTCAGATCTTGTAATAGATGAAATTCAGATCCTACTAAATTGCAACACACAAATGCTCGAATATACCGATAATAGATTCATTGACTTTTTAAGTTCTAAAGCTAGTGATCCGCATGCCTTGGTTGGTTCGATTTATTCTACTTTAGTTCAATCAGCGGGCACACTTCTTACTGAGGGGATGCTTAAAACTAAGTTAGGTGTTTCTTGCTGCTCTCGGTCATGGGATACTGTTAAACAGCAATTTGAAGAATATCGATACTTCGGTCCATTCAATGAATTGAAGGCAAGATGGTGGTTTGCCGGGATAGAAGACTGGTGGTTCAAGATTCATCCAGATGATGTATTACAGTCGTTAACTTGCGAAGAACGAGTATCAATTCTGCGAGAAAAATTAAAGCTTCCAGACCTAACGCCTATTGTAACTAGGTACCAAAATGGGGACCAAAGCATGCATCTTTGGGTGAATTGTGTTGTCTCTGGTCATCCTCTTGACCCATACGACGCGCTTAGGGTTCGAGATCCGGATGCGAAAGTTTGGGAGCAGCCTAAATACCTAGACTTATTAACTCATCTTAACGGGAAAGCCGACAAGTATGTGATTCATGCTGATGATAAGAAAAAGGTTAAGCGCCTAATCGCGAGGTTAAAACCAGATGTTAACGAGTGAAGAATTGATTGATCAGCTGCAGGCACTCGGAGAATATTTGGAGCGTAAACGAATTATAAAAAGTGCCAATCCAATTGTTCAGGCATGTTCTAGATTACAACGAAATAATAAAAGATGCTTTATCGACGGAATAGAGTTGGAGGCTGTTAAGGGTGATTATATTCGCGGGAAAGAATGGGATTCTGATTTAGATGTGAAACTGACGATTGATGTTCAAATAAAAGAAAAATTTTGCTATGAAGACGTAAGCTTTATTGCAGTAAATATGGAATATTCTACTCTGCATTTAGCAGATGCACGTGAATGTAAGGGGTGTTGGCATTTCGATTATCATGTAGATATGGAAGGTTCAGGAGAAGCCGAAGAATACCGTTATATGCACCCTCACCATCATGTTCATCATGGTGGCCGCGAAGTAAAAGATTTAGGCTCGTACGGAAATATGATTATTCTCAAGAGTCCACGGCTTATCCATCATCCAATGGATGCGCTCCTAGCAATAGATCTTGCGCTTTCTAATTTTTTACCGAGTAAAACCTGGCAAAAAATCAGATCTGATTCAAGTTATAATAGAATGATGACGGACTCTCAGTTAGCTTGGTGGAAGCCATATTATGAAAGACTCGGTAATTATTGGCGCTGCAAAGGTAGCAAAGCAAGTAATGACAAACTAATAATTGAGCAATCCAAAGAGTTAAACCCCCACCTTCTGTAACAGAGTAAATACTTATTTAGGGGCTTATAATTTGTTTTAATATTTATTGTCTATTGAGATTTTTAAGATAACAAACATTAAATAAGTTACAAACTTTAATGTTCTTTTGACGAATTGGTTGCTTCCTTATGTGCTTATTTATAGCTAAAAGTTTAGAACTTTAATGTACACACACATTTGAACAGTATATTATGCAGTTGGTGTCCTTCAATTTAGGCACGCATTTTTGCCCTTTGGCAAAGGTGGGCTTTTACCAATTTGAAGAAAAGGATATCTGTTATGTAAGGGTCCACAAATCGCGAAAACCCGTGTATTTGAACCTGGGCGACCGTTCTCATTTCTTTATCAGAACCGGGAACGGTACCCGGGAGTTGGATATGCCCGAAGCATTAGATTATATGGAAACACACTTAAATTAAACAATATGGGATTTTTAAACAATATGGGATTTTTAAAACATTTATTGAGAGGAAGTTATGGTCATCATTCCAACAAGCATCAACGTAAAAATAATGACCCAAGATTTGATGAACCCAAGGTTGTTGTGAGATGTACAAAATGCGGCAAAAACAATCCTGAAAATGCTTCTTTTTGTCAATATTGTGGCGAGCCTTTAGGTAAAGTAAAATGCAAAAGTTGTGAAGAACCAATACCTATGGATGTAAAATTTTGTTCTAAATGTGGCACTGAAGTATAGTTTACATTATGAGAACAAGCAAACAACTTATTGAACGGACTTAAATAATTTTTAAATATGCTCTTAAATAAAAGAATATCCATTGTCAATTTCATTAAAACCATAAAGTTTGATATTGTATTCATTGCATCATATGCTGTAGCTGTGGGTATTTTAGACCAATATGGTTTTTTGTCAAAAATTTCGATTCCAATTGGTGTTACTGCTGTTTTTGGCACCGCTGTAGCTTTACTTTTGGGTTTTCGAACCAATCAAGCCTATGAACGATGGTGGGAAGCCAGAATTATTTGGGGTGCTATTGTAAACGATTCCCGAACACTGGTCAGACAATGTGTTTCATTTTTCAAAAGGAGCAACGGGCAATACGATACCTTGGTCAGGGAAATGGCGAACCGTCAAATTATCTGGAGCTATGCCCTGGGGGAATCGTTGAGAAAAACACCCTTTTCCCCCAAAGTTAAGGAATACACGGAATCTTATAAAATGAAGTCTTTTAATATTCCAAATACTTTATTGTCAGAACATTCTGAAACTTTGCTAAAAGCAAAAGAAAACGGTATGGTCAATGATTTTCAGCAGGTACAGATAGACAGTACCATAGCCAGGTTATGTGATTCTATGGGCAAGTGCGAACGTATAAAAAACACGGTCTTCCCAAAAGCACATAGCTTATTGATACATCTTATAATCTATGTGTTCGCCACAATGTTGCCATTTGGTCTGTCAGACCAATACCTGGCAGTAGAAATAAGTCTAACTATTGGAATACCTATTGTTTTTATTGCCATTGAAAAAACATCCATTCTGATGCAGGATCCTTTTGAAAACCGACCTATGGATACACCTGTAACCGATTTGGCGCAAACAATAGAAATAAACATAAAGCAAATGATAGGAGAAACAAATGTTCCCGACAAGAAAAAACCGACAGACTATTATGTTTTATAAAAAAATTATTAACAATGGATTTTCAAACTGAAATAACGCTCTTAACAAGGTTACTTGTTGCCCTTGTACTTGGTGTTTTGATAGGGCTCGATAGGGAAATTGACGGAAATGCGGCTGGCATTAGAACGTATGCAGCCGTTTGCCTTGGGGCGGCCTTAATAACAATTATCAACTCTCACATTGATGTAGCAGACCAAACCCGCATTGTCGCCAATATTGTTTCCGGTATTGGGTTCCTTGGTGCAGGAATTATTTTTAGGGATAGCGCGAAAAATTTAATTTCCGGTTTGACTACCGCAGGTACAATTTGGGCCACTGCCGCGGTTGGTATAGCAATTGGGTTTGGTATGTACCCCATTGGAAGTATTACGGCGTTATTGCTCATTCTACTTTTGGTTTCACATCATTTTCCTTTATTGAAAAAAAGAAATAAAAATCACTAATCATGAAAAAACTAAAAATCAAAATTCCCGTAATCCTTCCGCAAGTTCCAAACGAAAAAGACACTTGTGTTGAAAGGCTTATTCAAGAACTACAGGCTAAAGAGGGCATCGAAAAAGTGCACGTTGCCGATGCAAACGGAGAGGATGTGCCACAGCTATGTTTTCATTATGACCCCGATATCATTTCCATCGACCGCATCCAATCCCTTGCAGAGCGGACTGGTGCCGAGATTACCGAAAAGTACGGGCATTTGCTCATAGAGGTTAAAGGAATCAGACACACAAGGCAGGCACGTACCATAGAGAAAAGCCTTTTGGCAATCAATGGAGTTTTGGAAGCTTCCGTTTCGGCCTCTGGAATGGTACGTCTTGAGTTTGATAAAAAGCAAACAAATTTTGATGAAATAAGCAAACAAATTGAAAAGGAAGACCTTCAGATTCAGCGGAGTGCTTCAAACGAAAATGATTACACCGAAGTATCTAACAAAAAACAGGAAAGTTCAAAGAAGCAAGATACTAAAGAGCAAACTTCCACAAAGGGGCACGAGCACAAGGAGGGCGAGACCCACGAGGATGGAGAAGCGCACGCACACGGCGGTATTTTCGGAAAGAACACCGAACTTATTTTTGCCATTATTTGCGGTACGCTGCTCGGTATTGGGTTCGGGCTTTCTTACGTAGCATCAATACCGGATTGGGTCAGCTTATCCCTATACATCGGTGCTTACTTTTTTGGAGGGTACTTTACGGCGAAAGAGGCCATACAGACCGTGGCCAAAGGTGGTTTTGAAATCGACTTCTTGATGTTGGTTGCCGCCATCGGTGCCGCCGCTCTGGGCGAATGGGCAGAAGGTGCCTTGTTGCTGTTCCTGTTTAGTTTGGGGCACGCCCTTGAACATTATGCAATGGAAAAGGCCCGAAAGTCCATTGCGGCACTGGCAGATTTAGCACCAAAAACGGCATTGCTGAAAAAAGATGGCAAGACCGAAGAAGTCGGGATTGAAAAATTAATTATAGGCGATATCATTGTGGTCAAGCCCAACAGTAAAATATCTGCCGATGGTGTTGTGGTCAAAGGAAAAAGCAGTGTCAACCAAGCACCTATCACAGGGGAAAGTGTACCTGTGGACAAAATTCCTGTGGAAGATACGGGCAAGGACTATTCAGCAGACGATGATATCAAGGACGAAAACCGCGTTTTTGCCGGAACTATCAACGGTAATAACACGCTGGAAATAAAGGTAATCAAAGAAGCCAAAGACTCTACGCTGTCCCGACTGGTCAAATTGGTCAACGAAGCGCAGACCCAGAAATCCCCTACCCAACTGTTGACCGATAAGTTTGAAAAATACTTTGTACCATCCGTACTGATACTGGTTGGTATCCTGCTCTTTGCCTTTCTGGTCATTGATGAACCGTTTAGTGCAAGTTTTTACCGTGCAATGGCGGTATTGGTAGCCGCTAGCCCCTGTGCACTGGCCATTTCAACACCAAGTGCTGTATTAAGCGGGGTTGCAAGAGCGGCTCGTGGCGGGGTACTTATCAAAGGTGGGCGACCGCTTGAGGATTTGGGGGTCATTACGGCTTTGGCTTTTGATAAAACGGGCACGCTTACAGAAGGCAAGCCCAAACTTACCGAAGTAGTACCATTAGGGGATATTGAAGAAAATGAACTGTTAAAGATAGCCGTTGCCGTTGAAAACTTGAGCGACCACCCTTTGGCCAAAGCCGTCGTAAGGGATGGGAAAGAGCGTCTGAAAGGTACTGATATTACTGATGCGTCCGATTTGGAAGCGGTTCTCGGAAAAGGTATCAAAGCGTCCTTGGGCAAGGACAAAATCTATATTGGAAACCTTGACTTGTACGAAGACCTCGATGATGCAAAACCATCCGAAGATATATCGAATAAAGTAAAAGAACTTGAAAGCGGCGGAAACACCACAATGCTCATAAGAAGGAACAAAGAATATATCGGTATTATCGCCCTGATGGACACTCCACGGGAAGCGGCCAAGGAAACACTGAAAAAATTAAAGGAAATCGGTATCAAGCGGATGATAATGCTAACCGGGGATAATCAAAAGGTTGCCGACGCCGTTGCTAAAGAAATTGGATTGACCGATGCCTGGGGAAGCCTGTTACCGGAGGAAAAAGTTGATGCCATTAAAAAATTGAAAGAACAGGAATCCAAAGTCGCAATGGTAGGCGACGGTGTGAACGATGCCCCTGCAATGGCAAACAGTACCGTAGGTATCGCAATGGGTGCAGCGGGCAGTGATGTGGCCTTGGAAACAGCTGACATTGCCCTAATGGCTGATAAGCTGGAAACCCTGCCCTTTGCCATAGGTTTGAGCAGGGAGGCAAAGGCCATTATCAAGCAAAACCTTTGGGTCAGTCTTGGTATTGTTGCCCTGCTTATACCATCAACCATCTTTGGGCTTGCCAATATCGGTATTGCAGTGGTCATCCACGAAGGCTCAACGTTACTTGTGGTTTTTAATGCGTTAAGGCTTTTGGCCTATAAAAAATAAATTTAATAAAAATGGGTTGCTTTTGAATCAAGGTTAAAATGACCAAAACGGAAAAAATATTATCATATCACGGTATTCGTCCTACTCAAATGAGGTCGAAGATATACAAGTTCTTGAAAAGGAAACAAAGTGCCGTGTCCTTTTCCGATTTGAAAAAGGCTTTCGTTCAAAAGAGCGAAACCAATAAAACAGCAGACAGAACGACCTTTTATCGCAATCTCAAGATTTTTGAGGATAAAGGGTTGATTCATCAGATAAATGATGGGGTCGGAGTGGCAAAATATGCGATTTCTGATGAAAACGCCAAAGGTAAATACGGTACAGATTTGCATATGCACTTTCATTGTACCGATTGTAGGAAAACAATCTGTTTACCGAATAAGATATCGGAAGAAAGCTTGCCAGGCGATTATGAAGTGAACGATGTGAACCTGGTATTAAAGGGAGTATGTGAAAAATACCTGAAATAAAAACGCAAAGCGAAGGATGTCGCATCTTTTTGGTTGAATTGCGTTTATGTTGTTTATAGTTTGTATAATCTTTTAGAAATAGGAAAAGATTGTTTTAAGGATAGCCAAAAGAGGAATGTTGAAATGGATTAGGACATTAAGATGGTAGCTTTGAAATATGGGGTTCTAGGGATTTTCCCCTCTAAAGTAACATAGAATGCTACAGGCTTTGTATTATATAGCCTCCAGCTGTGGGTTACTTTCGTTTCCAAGCTT
>NZ_JAJALG010000058.1:0-8682 GCF_020515205.1 Alteromonas sp. McT4-15 | reverse complement strand
TCATATAGCCCTAGCGTATCAGACTATCTTTGATGAGATTAGAAGAAAAACAAACTTTGAAGATATTCCAAAGACCAGTGATGAGTTGAAAAAAAGAAAGTCTATTAGTAGAACTGAGTTTTCACACATGACTGGATTAGTAGCACAAAGCAGAACATCGAGTGAGCTATGGTTAGAAGCTGTACAACATCTATCAGCTTGTGGTGTAGGCCCATTAGTGCAAAATAAATTAAAACGATTTTGGGATACATACACAGTTGATCGTATGAATGTATCAAATGAACAGTTGTTAGCAATTCAAAAAGAGATTCGACATACAGTTGCAGAGCAACTCAAAATTGATGAAAACGCAGCTATGGACACTTTAATGGAAACAACCCTAACTGCTGTAAAAGATAAATCTGGTTACTCAGATGACTATATTAAGGCCGCTACAATTTACGAGGTGATTAACTATGATCCAATATCGTCGGCTAATTCGAAATTTGAGGGTGAAACAGAATGAGAAACTTGCAGTTAAAAAGCATGCTTCTCGTATCGCATCGAGAAAAGAAAGCGAGAAAGATAAGCTTTCATCCCAAAGTGACGGTAATCAAAGGGACTAACGATACTGGTAAAAGCTCAGTAATAAAAAGCATTCCATATTGCTTCGGTGCTAATCCACATAAGCGCCATAGAAAATGGAAGGACGCCGATGTCATTACGCTAATCAAATTTGAAGTGGATGGGGTAGGCTATGCAATCTATAGGCACAAAAACTCTTTTTCCCTGTTCGACTACAATGACAATATAATCGGCACTTACTCAAGTGTTACAAATGAGTTAGGCCCAGTCCTTGCTAAAATATTTGATTTTAATTTAAAGCTAACCGATAGGACTGGAAACGCTGTAACTCCACCGCCAGCATATTTGCTTTTACCTTTTTATATAGATCAAGATAAAGGTTGGACGGATACATGGTCATCTTTCACAAATTTAGGTCAGTTTGCCCATTGGAAACAACGAGTAACGGGTTATCATTTTGGTTTGAGACCTGACAAATGGTACGCACTTGAAACTCAAAAGAAAAAAGCTGAATCTGAAAGGCAGGAACCCCTTAGGCAGGTTACTTCAATTAATTCTATAAAAGAACGAGCACTAAAAGATTTATCTCATATAGATTTCGATATAGACGTTGATGCTTTTAAATCAGAAATAAATGCCTTACTTGAAGAATGCAATCAATTAAAAAACAAAGAGCAGCAATTTAAGAAAAAATTAACTGATCTTAAAACCGAAAAAATACGGTTAACTGCCCAAATCGAAATAGTAGCAAGGACTCATGATGAGCTAAGTGATGACTACAAATATGCTATAAATCAGGATTGCTCAACAATCGGTTGTCCAACGTGTGGTGCTGAATACGATAATTCTTTTGCTGAACGTTTTGAGATTGCTCAAGACACGGAAACCTGCACCGATTTGCTTGTTTCACTGAGAGATGATCTTGCTCAGATTCAAAGAGGGATTGATAATGAAGAGCAATCTTTATCTACTCTCGCTAGCCAACAAAATACAATCAATGACCTACTAGCTAGTAAACAAGGTTCAGTGAGGTTACAAGACCTTGTTGATATTGAAGGCAAAAAATCGATGATTAAACATCTTGAAGTAGAGGAAAAAGAACAAAATCGAATACTTTTAGGTATAGCAAGCCATATCGACGATATTATTGGCGACATGGAGAAATTCGATACTCCTGAGAGGCGTAGAGAAATTATCAGAGAGTATGGTGAAACGCTGAGAAGATATACCAGCAAGCTAGGAGTTCACTCTCTAAACGATAATGCATTTAAGAGTATCACATCGAGTCTTGATGAGAGCGGGAGTGATCTGCCTAGAGCTGTCTTGGCCTACTTCTTTGCTACTCAGTCAGCCATCAGAGAAAATGGCAATTCAACCCTGTTTCCCGTGATAATTGATGCGCCAAATCAACAAGAGCAAGATCCTGATAATTTGAAGAAAATGTTGGAGTTCATATATGCACAAAGAGCACCAGAACAACAGTTAATTGTTGGAATGGTTGAAGATGCTGGCGTTGAATTTGAGGGTGATATGCTGGTATTTGATAAAAAATATTCTGTCCTGAATGAGTCGGAGTATTTTTTACACGCTTCTGAGCTCCGAGAATATGAGGCCGCCAATTTAGCTCTATAACATTTATATTAATTAAACTTTATTTGAAGCCTTAACCTTGTGGAATCCAAAGCCTCGCTCGTGCGGGGCTTTTTTTGTCTGGCTTACTTAAAGGGCCAAATGGCTGGAATCTGTGAACGAGTTTCGGCGAAATCAATTCAAGCGGAACCGCTGAAATGTCAGAACGGAAGTTTGATAGAAAGTCTTAATGGTGGTTATTCTTTTATAAAAAACCAAACTTGCTCTGGGCGATTTTGCACTTAATGGCGGAGTTGTCGCTTGAGTAACAGTGGCCTATGCCATCTCACCAAATTTCATCTCAAGCACAACTTGCATGAGCCTAGCTCTATCCGAAGGAGTGTTGAAGTAGCTCTTAGGCGTTTTTGATTCCAGAATGGGGATACGCGTATTAAGCCATTCTTCTCTGAGCACAGGATCATCGATCAGGTCGGCTATTTCTGCCTCTAAAGCTTCGACTGTCACTTCAGGCTTGCTGTCACGTTGATCCACTTCTGTTCCCCATTACTCGTTAAGCGTGTCGTAAGTGTAGCAGCTAAAATAGGCTGGAATGAACAATGGCCGACGCTAATCGACCATAGTCATTTTGTATCTCGAGGACCTTCTACACGTTCTACGGGCACGGTAAACAGTTATTGACTACTGACAGGTATCAGTTGTCGCTATACACAAAGTGATTACCGGCGGTAAACATAAAATGAGTACCAGACGACACACCTACTCGGTCCAATAAAATTGGTATCGTGGTCCAGACAAACTGGGTTAATGGTCCATGCTTTTTGTGTTGTTGGTTCAGTGGAACCGGATTTTGCAACTGCAAAATCCGCTCAATTGGAACATTGACTTCATTTTTGTTGGACCACGATACCTAAAATGTTGGACCATTAGTCAATAAGTCTGGACCATGTAGTGACATCGAACTGCGCTCTTTCTCTGAGTATCAATACAAGCTCGTCATGCTTTATGAAGCGTTTTATTTTGCCTGATTTACTTCGGGCACTATTAATTTTGCTTATTACCCACAAGAGTCCCCGTTCACTGTTTGCCGCAAGTGGGAAGTCACTTTTTGGTGCTTTCACAATAATAATAGAGTCATGACTTTTTGCGCTCTGTTGCAGCAGGTTAACTTCTTTTATAAGTAGCTCCCGGTTTGACATGTCTACAAGCGCAAGAAAACGCAAACCTTCTCCTTTATAGGTTTCGCGTAGGCCGATTTGGAAAAGCTTACCCAAGAGCTGGCGCTTGTAGCGGACTAAATCTACACCATATTCGATAAACTCCTTGAGCTTGTTAGTGGCGATGAACGGTTGGCAACGATTGAGTAATTCGACCAGAAAAATAGTCAGTTCGTGATGATTATGGGTGAAGTACCCTGTTGCATTGAGATTTACGAGATGTTCAACAATTGCATGTTGCAAATCATTCATTGAAACTAACACGTTCCCGCTTTTCGCCAGTTTGAATTTCAGAAGCGTTATCAAACAGGCCAATGATTGAGCATCTGCACGCAAGCGCAATTCTGTCACGATTGGCCGGGTAATCTTACGTAATACAAAACTACCGACATCGCTCCTTTTATCTTCGAAAATTGTACTCGCAACATCTAAATCAAGTTTATTGTGCAATAACGTCCAGTCATCCTTCTCAGCTTCCAATAAGAAGAGCGCCAACCATAAAGGGGAATAGTAATACCGTAGTGTTCCCGCCACCTCGTTATCGATTTCCATTATTGTTTCAAAGCTGGGGCGAGTTTGCTGCCCTAAATGCTTATTAAAAACACTTCCTCTGCTTTCTTTACTGCCGAATAGCCTGTCAAGCTGGTTCGCATTGAAAGGACAGTCAAGTGTAGTCAATACAAAGCTGTAAGTGGCGTGAATACGGTGCCACTGCGTTTTTGAAGTCTTGACGACAATATCGCGTTGCAACGACGTCAAAGTCGCCTCCACTTTTCGGCTTGCGAAAATAATTTAAAAAAATTTTACGGCGAAAATGGGCTGCTTTTCTTCCGATTATTAGACATTTGTTCAACCGCTTTTTTTCTATAAACAGCGTTAAACGAAGAAATCGTAACGTTCCGTTATCATTAATTGTAGCTCAAATTATGCGTCACGCTTTCAAAAAGCCTGACGCATTGTCTCTTAGGAAATATGCACTAGGTTAGTAATAAGGTGAAACATAACAGAGCGTATCTATGAGCGAATCAGATACTGAATTATTGGCGTTACAAATTAAAAAAGAGTTGTATGAATACATCGGGCCGCTGTTGTTTGGGAGGCGGTTATACAGTGCACTGGGCTACCCCAGTGTGGATGCATTCAGGCAGTCTGTATCCAGAAAAACAGTACCTGTCGAGGTATTTAGCCTTGAGTATCGGCGAGGTCGATTTGCGCTATCACGGGATGTCGCAGAGTGGTTAGCAACGCAGCGGCAGGACATTATCAAAAAGCGAATGAAGGAGGTAATGCACAGTGACAATTTAAGGGGCTCATAAAACACAAACCCCCGCGAGAGTTTGGCGACCTGCGGGGGCTGTGTTAGATATCGAATTTATTTGCTCGACATCTTAAGTATGGTCGTTCGCGTTGTGTTGTCAATATTTGATGACCATATCTTTGTGGGCCTTGGTTTTTTAATTACAACCGAGGAACTACGCATGATAAATGCAGCTACATTGCGGGCGTTGTTACAAACATTGCTCGTATTAATCAATAAAGTGCTCGTCAACGGCGTGCCACGAGAACTTGTCACACGACAACTTTTATTTGAGCAACTTGCATCCCGACGAATTGCGAAATCGGTCGGATGCTCTCATCAAACGGTGGGAAGACACTCTGATAAACTCTTGAATATGCCGCTTCCATTGCCCGATTTTAATGCTATGGAAGACAGCGAGCTTATCCTTCTGTTTTACCCCAGCGCATTTCATCATCCCAGCTATAAGCGTCGCCCTGATTATGAGGCAGTCAAAATGCAACTGGCTAAACGCCCCAAAAAATATGGCGAGAAAATTAATACCGGCTACTTGCGTTATCGCGAAGAGGATCCTGCGACAGCACTCGGCAGAACGCAATACTTCGCGCTGGTTCGCAGTTATCTGAAAAAATCAAAACTGGCATTTCGTTTTCGTTATGAGCCCGGCGAGATAATGGCTTGTGATTTTTCGGGCATGAAAGTGCACTATCGCGACTTGACTCAGCAGCGTGAAATTTCAATGGACGTGCTAGTCGTTGTATTCGGCCACTCCCAGAAAATGGATGCTGTGGCGCTTCACAATATGTCAGCCAAAAACTGGATCCGAGGGCTGGTTGACGTCATTCATGCAGTAGGAGGTTGTACGCCCGTTATTCGATTTGATAATGCTCAACTGGTAAACCGGGCTGGGCTATTACCCACGCTAAACGAACAGGCCGTCACCTTCAGCCGTTACTACAACCTAGTCTGTGATACCTCTCGTGTCGGCACGCCCAAAGACAATGCGATAGCCGAAAAGAGTGTTCAGTTTATTGAGAACCGGGTGCTGGTTCCCATGAGAAACTTAGAGTTTACCAGTGCTTCGCAGCTTAATCAGCATCTGCGAGCAGAGGTAGAAAAACTTAATAATGAAAAAATGCAAAATGTTGGGCTTAGCAGAAACGAGAAATTTAATCAGGGAGAGAGACAGGCGCTACAGCCTATACCTAACAAGCCGTATCGACCCGTAGATAAATATTACCCGCAAACGGTGTCCGCTGATTATTCAGTGCGCCTGAAAGGGCATCACTACAGTGTTCCTCATAAGTACCGTAATCGCAAAGTCATATTGGAGGTGCGAGATAGCGTACTGACTGTGTTACTGGGCGCTAAAACTATCGCCGCACACACGATAAGCAATGAGGTGGGCGGGCGAACGGTAATTGAACATCATAAGCATCCCATCGAAAAAGCGGAGGACCAGAAAAACGTCACTACCTTTACACAATGGGCGGAGCCATTCGGGCCATATGCTGTGAAAGTAGTGGAGGCCCAGTATTGTGGAAAGAAATCCTCCCGCTCACGTTTTGCCGGAAAAGCATGCTTGTTTATACAAAAGCTCGCTAAAGGTTATGTGCCTTCAGAATTTGAACGGGCTTGTCAGTACGCAGTTGAACATGAAATGACAAAGCCTGAAGACCTTTCCATCATTTTAAAATCGAGCATTTTTGATGACGATGATGAGCGCAATGGCATTGCACCCATACTTCAGCATCAAAACATTCGCGGCAAAGAACACTACGGGGTACATCGTTATGAATAATCTCAACCAATCTATTAAATCGCTGTGTGATTATTTACGGATCCCTATGGTTTACACGGTGTTTACTGAACAAGAAGGTCGCAATAATGTAGATGAACAAACGTTCGCGGAGCGGCTGCTTGAGCAATTGCGAGCGCAAGCCGACAGTGCACACGAATCGAAGGTGGCGCGTCTCCAGAAGGCCGCAAAACTGCGGTGGCCTCAAGCCGTATTAAGTGATATCCAGTCCTGCGATAAGCCGCCTGTGCGCATCTCAAAACTTAAAGAATTGGCACAATGCCAGTGGATAAAAGATTTTCGTCACATCATTATCAGTGGCCCAACAGGAGCGGGAAAAACCCATTTGGCTTGTGCACTCGGACAAGAGGCATTATTGCAAGAATACACGGTGCAATACTATCACTATCCGGTTCTGATCCGTGATCTAAAGATTGCAGAGAAAGCAGGCGACGATTCACTGGAAAAGCTACGCCGCAAGTTGAGTAAAGTCCGGGTTTTACTGATAGATGACTGGGGTATCCAGCCCCTCAATCCTCAGGAGCGCCATCTGCTGTTTGAGCTTATCGAAATCCGCGATCAAAGTTCATCACTTATTATCACCTCGCAATATGCGCCTAGTGACTGGTACGACGCTTTTGGCGACAAGACGGTTGCAGATTCAACATTAGATCGTATCGTGCCTTATGCAATTGCGTTGAATTGGGATTGCGAATCTTACCGTGATAAACGTGGACGTAAGTTCTTCGGTAAGGGAGGTGCGCAAAATGACTAAGTCAGAATTAGCATTAATTAACGCCGAGATGACAGCTGGCTCTTACGCTACCCATGAGCGGACGGTGATTCAGCACCGCGCTCTTCGGGTAGTAAATAACTTGGTTCAAATTCTGTGTAACGGGGGCATCGCATGGCTATAACACACATGGCATACCAAACGATGCTTCGCCAGATTAACCTACAAGACATTTACATTCAGCAAGCGTTTGAATTTTATCGGGACCGTTACTGTAATAACGACGAAATTCAGCGTTTTGTCAGTACCTCAAATGCTATACCCGATGAACTTCGTGACCATGCCTTCATTGGACTATGCGACCGTGCATTGGGATTGGAAATACCCAGTGCCAGAACGATAGAAGGTGGCGCTATACGAGGCCATTATCAACATTGCGGTTTATTTGTTCCATCAGGCGGCGAACTATTTAGAGGATGCGTAGTATTTCCTGAGTTTGATGACAAAACGGGGCAGATTGTTACGGCAGTGGGGTATCGGTTTGGTCGGGTACGTGACTGGCAGAAACCGGTAGTTTATTGGACGAAGCCACAGCCTGACCAGCTGGTTATGAACGGATTAAACACAGTACGGAAAATGGCACATGCAAAAGCCTACCACTAGTCACCTTTGGCGGTGCAGTAAGTATTACTTCCAACTTTGTCTGGCAAAAGGCCAGTCGAGTGACACCGTGCGCAGTAAGCGATATGGCATGAAGAAGTTCTGTGCATGGTGCTTCAGTCGGGGCGTAAGAAGACTGGAAGACGTAAATATCGAGTTGATGGATGATTACATGGAGTATCTCAACTTGTATCGCAAACCGCAGGACAACGAGCCGCTCTGCGATGCAAACAAGTACAGCTTGCTATTATGCGTGAAGAGTTTCATCACCAAGATGTACAACAGAGGTCTGTTGCAAACCAATCCATTGGAGTCAATCGATTTGCCCACGGTAGGGCGTCCTCTTCCTAAAGCAATTTTTACCGCAGAGGAAGTAGAGAAAATTCTTGCCCAACCGCTTTTATTTGGCTTCAAAGGAATGCGAGACAGGTCGATTCTTGAAACGTTTTTCGCCACAGGGATACGCAGAATTGAATTACTCAATCTAGATATTGAAGATATCGACTTTGAGCAGCAATTATTGCGCGTTCGTAAAGGGAAAGGTAAAAGAGAATATATTCTGCCTGTCAGTACCAGAGCCTGTGAATGGATAGTGTTTTACCTGACAAAATTGCGCCCAAAACTTGCCAACATTAAATCAGGTGGCGCATTGTTTCTGGATGATAAAGGAAGACGTTTCAGAGCGAATGCGCTCTCGGATATGGCTTCACGCTACGTTCATTTTGCAGGGTTTAAAAGGGCTGGCTCCTGCCATCTTTTTCGTCATAGTACGGCAACCATCATGTTAGATAACGGTGCGGATATTCGGCATGTGCAGGAGATGTTA
>NZ_JAJALG010000057.1:0-11232 GCF_020515205.1 Alteromonas sp. McT4-15 | reverse complement strand
ATTTTTGATCGGATAACGCCGAAATAAGCGATCGGATTAGACCGAAATCACTGATCGGATTGAACCGAAATGGGTGATCGGAATGGGCCGGAACATGCAGCAGTTTTTTCCGTAAATTTCTAGTCATGGAAATACAAATTAATCGAGGAAAAAATGACGCTACTTTCAAAGACACTTTTCGATCATTGCGACGTTGAAGTTAGCACATCGCCAGAGACAGAAGACACTGATACACAAGATTCAACGACGGTAAACCCTGCAACAGGCTTGCCCATGTTGAAAGGCTCGACGATAGATGTAGCGGGCAATCCGCTCGGTACTGATTTTATAGAAGAACAAAGCCCCTCATGCAGCTTTCAAGACTTTAATGATGATTTAAGCGACTCGTTTAATTGCGACTCGCTTCATTCACATTCAGAAAATATTTTTGAATGCGACACTTCGAGCGACCTTATATCAGACAGCTTTGACAGCTCTTGGGACAGTGGTTTTGATGAATATTGAAAGCAAGGGTTGAGTGCGGAATTCCGGTATACAACTGACAGAAAACGTTAAAGCTCCTTATGCCAGTAAACGAACCGCATATAGCTAGAAGGCATACACAAAAGCACGTAATTTTTCTGAAAATTTTTTTTGTTTTGTAACCTGATATCAGTTTTATGAACAAAGAGAAAAAAGCCTTGACCAACTTAACTAGTATAAATATCGCTGAGGTAATGGACAACCCTGAAAAAATCGAATGGATTCTGAATAAGATCGCTTTCCTAGAGAGTGAGCTTGCGAAACTCAAGAAGCCACAAAACCAATGGCTAACTTTGGAAGAGGCCGCAGCCGAACTAGGTAAAAGCGTAAGCGCCGTTCGTCAGCGAGTGAAGAACAAGGATAAGCCTATGCCCGAAGGCAAGGTGTGGAAGCAGGCTGATAAAGGTCACGCCATTTCTGTAAACGTAGTAAATTTTAGGAAGTATATGTGATGGGTAGTTTGTCAACGAGCATCATGGAACTAATCAACGAGCACAAGGGCTTGAGCGTGCACAAGGGAAACATCCGTGTGCAGTTCAAAGTGCCTGATAAAGTAAGCCCAATCAGAAAATCGCTTGGCTACGCGCCCACTAAAACGAATATTGCGCTAGCTGTATCGACTCTAGCAAATATCAAGAATGATATTGCCAACCGTCTTTATGAAGTTGATAACGAAGCGTTCTGGGATAAACATTTTCCATTACGCTCTGACAGATTGCCGTCAAAATTGACCGTTGAACAATGCTTTTTAGCTTATCGAGAAAAAAAGAAGTCTACGATTTCTGACTCTATGCAAAACAAGCTGATAACGGCTTTAAACTGGTTGAAATTCTATGGACATGGCAAAAAATTACTCGTTGAACTGGACAGGAAAATACTTGAAGAGTTACGAAGTAAAACCGTTACTGGCAACAAAGAAGGGAAATTTAAAGAAACTAAGTTTAGAGGCTGTTCTGTTGCCACTGTAAACGACTACAGTCAAGTTTTAGGCAGAGTCTTGGCTTTTGCGGTAAGAGAAGAGTTCATAAAACATAACCCAATGAAAGATGTCGAGCGACTCTCTGAGGACGAGAGCAGAAGCAGAAGATTGAGATTTGTGACTAAAAGCGACACAGACGAGTTGGAGGATGAAGATCTTTATGTTTGTCCGTTCAGCAAAGCTGAACTGGATGAGCTAATTGCCACTGTGCACCTTCCTAAAACAAAACTAATGATTAGGTTTCTGGCTTGGACAGGCTTGCGTCATGGAGAACTGAAGGCACTCGCCTGGGAAGACGTAGATTTAAAAAATAGGAAACTAATCGTCAGGTATAACCTAACAAGGAATGGCACTCTCAAGCCTCCTAAGACAAAAAATGGACGTCGGATCGTTAAGCTGCTACCAGAAGCGATTAAAGTTCTAAAAGAACTAAAGGAACTGTCAGCTCAACTTCCAGCGCGACAAGAAAGAATCTTATACAAAAACAATAAGTCAGAGCTAGTAATGCGACGAAGAGTATTTCTTAGCCGAGGGAACTTGCCATACAAACGCCCAGAACTCACCACTGTTAACGGACAGTGGGAAGCGTGGCTAAAAAAAGCAGGGCTTCGCCATCGTCCAGCTTATCAACTCCGACATACCTACGCGAGCCAGCTGCTAATGGCAGGAACCAGCGCCCTCTGGCTTGCGAAGCAGATGGGGCATGGGGATACCAGCATGATCCACAAGATATATGGCAAATGGATTGAGGAAGAAAAGCCAGAGTTTATGGATAATTTGGCAAAAAGCTTGGGGCAGAGTTACTAACAGTAACAAAAGTTACCCCTGAAAATAGAGCACTCTATGAGAGCCTTATTCATGCGGATGCTGATCGAGGTTTTAGCCTCAGGTTTTCAAAATTACTACCCGCAATTTAGTAGCGATGAATGATAAAATTAATGAATTCCTAATCGCTTTGAAACAACGATATAATCTAGCAGTTAAAGTAAGTAAAATGGTAATCTTTACAGAATTACCATTTTACTTTTTCTAATAAGACTTTGACTATAACTGAATAATAGTTACTTCTGCTTTATAACCGTTCTCAGTCATACATGAATCACTGTCTTTGCGTTTGACATCAAACTTAAAATTACATTCTGCATTTGTTTGATCAATATACCGTGTTGAAAGCGCATCGTTACTATATTGATTGACGATTTTCCAACTATTAAGCCCATTATTGCTCCACTCACCATCTGTATTTTTGAATAGTGATTTCTTTGCAACATGCCTATCGCCCTGTGGCGTAGTAATAGCTATCTCAAATTTCAAAGGATTCGAATAAATAGAAGTGTTCTCATTTGTCGTTTGGGTAGCTGTACATCCAGCAACTAACATCAACATAAGTCCTGAATAGAAAGTTTTGCTTATCGAAAAGTACATATTCTCTGTTTCCTTACTAAAAAATTAGCCGATTGCATTTGGGCGCTCGGTATTAATTATCATCTAGACATGCACTATGCGCTGCTTGTCATCATAATGAAATTTCACCTGATAGCTGTCTCTGCCATAGATAAATCGCTACAGACCATAGCTATGATAGTAAAAATTATCAGCAGCATTATCTGACAGCTTTGAGATAATATCTTTATATTCAATTATTTCAAGAATTTAGGTCATTTTTCAACACTAACATTCACAGTTCCTACTGATGACTTAGTAAACTTGTGCTCTTTCCTATTGATGTGATGAAATTCTAAATAATGTACGCTTTTCGATCCAAGTACCATTAGAATACTTATTGTTTCGACTTTGCCAAAAGTACATGGCAGCCAAAAGAAGACTTCATAGCGCTATATTACTCTAAGATAATATATGGGCTGTTTTAAGATGAAACCTGGAAGTTGTATTGTCTACATCCTTATCATATCTGTTCCGCTAATTACCACTACATCGGACAATAACAAAACCGTAAGTGAGTGTTAGCTCTATCTTGGTAAGTTCAATTTTGAATGTTATACATGAAAAAGCTCGGACATATGCCGAGCTTTGAAGATATTTCTTTGTCCCCTATTTGTCCCCCTAACTTTTAAAAAAGCCAGAGACCAATGAATACGGGGGTTTTTATTTAAAACGGCATTTTGAAGCCAGGAGGTAGTGGCATTCCACCAGTTACGTCACCCATTTTTTCCTTACTGGTTTCTTGTACTCGACGTACCGCATCGTTAAATGCCGCAGCAACTAAGTCTTCAACCATTTCTTTATCGTCATCCATCAACGACTCATCAATATCTACGCGACGCACATTGTGGTTACACGTCATGGTAACTTTAACCATACCTGCGCCTGCTTCACCAGTTACTTCTAGTTTTGCTAGGTCGTCTTGTACTTTTTGCATGCGCTCTTGCATTTGCTGCGCCTGCTTCATTATGTTGCCCATTCCACCTTTAAACATATTCTTATCTCGCTTCGTTTTGGTGTTAATAAATCTACTATCTTGCTTTAACCGTGTCGGTTAATACTGAGGCATCGAAGGTCGATAGCAGTGCTTGAATTGTATCGTCGGTATTTACTACCGTATGCGCATGCGCATGACGCATGGCATGTATTTCCTGTTGTAATGCAAATGGTGTCGTCGATGGTTCGCCCAACGTGATATCCACATTTACATTTTCGCCCAACCCATGATGCATTGCATCTATTAGCTGTTGTTTTGTACTGTCGTTTAATAGATGCGACTGACTATGATCAATTTCAAGGGATACCGTGTTCCCATTTCGCACAAAAGAGGCATGAAGTACCAGCTGCTTAAGCAAACCCGCGACTGGCATTTGCTCTACCAACTGGCTCCAGCTGTCAATTTGACTGGCGTGAGTGAGCTTGTTTCCGTCATTGAGGTAGGCTTTAAGATTTCCGTTATACGTTGTGGCAAGTGGTGTATCAAAATCAAATGCATCGCGAGCAAAGTCAGCATCAGATGATTCTGTTTGTTCCGCTCCATGGCCTTGCATAGTATTGTCATACACTTGAGGCGCAGCACTTTCGACGGGTAGAGCATTTTCCCAATGAGGAGGCAGCTCATTGCTAGAGTCTGAATGTCCTGCCGAGCTGTGTTGGCTTTCCCAAGGAGGCAAGTCATGATCAACAGCTGAAGCGGTATCACCCTTTTGTAATTTTTGGGGCTCGATTACTTCATTCGAATCTTGTTCAAAATTCGGTGCCTGTGCTTCATTTTCAAAAGGCGCTGAAGCACTGGGCTCATTCGCGTAAGGCGCGTCAGAGTCGAACTCGTCAAATGAAAAATCGTCGTTTGACGTTTCGTTGCTAACTTCATGCTGCTCAGCGTTTTGTTGTTCCGCACCAGGGAAAGCATTTTTTACGACAGTATCGGCAGTTGTAGTTGCATCGTTAGTAACCTGCACAGCATCCTGTGCTGCCGAACCTCCAGCAACGCTGACCTCGTCAACCGCATCAGCGCTGGGTTCGCTACCTCCGTTGGACTCGCTGGATTCATTATCTAGTGAAGAAGGTGTCGCTGTTTTTACAAATCGAGCCTGAATCTCGCCTGCGCTTGCCAGCCCAGAGCTAGTTCCATTACCAGTTGCTTTACTGTCTGCCTCTTCGGCCTTGCGCTGTTTAAGCTTTTGACGAAGCGCCAACATGTCAGCCGTTGACGTCAATTGTTCTTCTGACGAAAGCACATTTGTGCTGGCTGATGAATTGTGTTCTTCAGGTACTTTCGCTTCAGAATGGACAGGTAGATCGACATTGTCGATGCCATAATCTGCATCATCGTCTGATGAAACTGGCATATCATCCATGTATGCATCTAACGGTGGTCCATCGAAACCGACATCTGAGACAAGCGTATCTGAAGTAGTATAATCAGGTGTAGATTGTTCGGCCAAAGCTTGGTCATGCACGGCGTGTTCTGACATTGCTTGGTTTGATGTGGCCTGTTCAGAAACCATGGCTTGTGACGACGGTGTCTCTAATGCGTCATTGTCAGACTTTTCATCTGGCTGGGGATGTACCGCGGTTTCTGTCTCATCAGAAACAACATGGCTGTCGTTGATTACGTCTTGCGTCTTTATCGAAGTTGCAGAAGTTTCGCTAGCATGCGTATCCTCCTGCTTACTGACGTTTCCCGGGCCACCACTTGGGTCTGGAGGTGATGTCGTTGAATTACTCTGATTAGCATTGGCATTGCCACTAATCGGCAATGCAACGTCGCTGTTTCCCGACGCTATATCGGAAGCCGTATCAGCAAGCGGCGCAGAGGGCGCAAACGTCATCATGCGCATTAACGTCATTTCAAAAGCACTTTTACCGTCAGCAGCAAACGGTAAGTCTTTTCTGCCTTGTAGTGCAATTTGATAGAGTAATTGAACCTGCTCTGCAGGTATTGTTTTGGCTAGCTGATAAATAGCTTTTGCAGACGTCGTCTCTAGTTTGCACGCTTCTGGAACCCACTGTGTAAGGGCAATTTGATGCAAAAGACTCGCAAGCTCACCATGTACATTGTCATAATCAGGCGCTTGCTCAGCAATGTCGTTGACCAGTTGCAGCACGACTGCCGCGCTTTTGCTCACCACAGCATGAATGACTTTTAACAGCTGGTTTTTATCCATCAGGCCAAGCATGTCTGTCACAATTGATGCGACGACTTGATTACCACCTTGGGCAATAGCTTGGTCAGTCAAACTTAATGCATCACGCATACTGCCTTGTGCAGCTCGTGCCAACAAAGCAAGTGCTTGAGGTTCAAACGGAAGCTGTTCGTGTTCAAGAATATGAGACAACTGCCCTACGATCTGCTCACGCGACATCGCTTTCAGATTAAACTGTAAGCAGCGCGATAAAATCGTTATCGGTAACTTTTGCGGATCGGTAGTCGCCAGCAAAAATTTGACGTGCGGTGGTGGCTCCTCAAGCGTTTTTAACAACGCATTGAAACTGTGCTTTGATAACATGTGCACCTCATCGATGAGGTAAACTTTGTATCTGCCCCGTGTAGGCTTGTATTGCACATTATCAAGAAGCTCTCGTGTATCTTCTACCTTCGTTCTTGATGCTGCGTCAATCTCGAGCAAATCAACATAATTGCCCTGCTCTATCTCTTTACAGGTATTACATTGACCACAAGGGTTTGCACCTTGACCTTCTTCACAATTAAGGCTCTTTGAAAAGATACGCGCAATAGTGGTTTTCCCTACACCGCGAGTACCTGTAAATAGGTACGCGTGATGTAAGCGATCGTTATCCAAAGCATTCGAAATGGCTGACACTACATGCTCTTGCCCTACAAGTTCACTGAACTTGCCTGGACGCCACTTCCTTGCTAATACCTGATAACTCATTATTACGTTTTTGGCCTTATGTGTTTTATGAGCAGTATCTGAGACGTTTATTCGCCTTCAAACTCGCAAATTGAATAACTTTCGATGTCTAGCGCAGAAAGTTTCTCACACCCGCCCAAATCCGGAAGGTTAATGACAAAGCCTGCGTGATTCACTTCACCACCAAGAGAGCGGATAAGCTTTGCAGAGGCTGCAATAGTGCCGCCAGTTGCTAGCAAGTCATCGATAAGAAGTACTTTATCGCCCGGTACAATAGCGTCTTTGTGAATTTCCAATGTATCGGTGCCATACTCAAGCTCATAGCTTTCACTAACCACTTCACGTGGAAGCTTATTTGGTTTTCTTACTGGCACGAAGCCGATGCCCATTTCGATAGCCAACGGCGCACCGAAAAGAAAACCACGCGCTTCTGTGCCCGCAATTTTAGTGAAGCCCATGCCTTGATACTTTTCAACAAGCAATGAGATACAGCTACTGAACGCTTTGTGATCTTCCAAAACGCTGGTTACATCTCTAAATAAAATACCCGGCTTTGGATAGTCAGGTACGGTTTTTACTACTGATTTAATATATTCTGCAGTCACAATATTGCCTTGAATGTCTGCGTTATAACCAGAAGGTAAACCAGCCGGCGATGATATGCATCAACGGAAACGCGATTAGAGTTACGAGCGATGCTAGAAAGTACCACTTATTATAGACTTCTTTGAAATCTGAATTGTCAGCCATTTGCACTACCTAAACAATTTTATGAACAAAAAAATGGTGCTAAATGTTAATCGAAAGCAAGCGCGATTGACAGCGCTAATGTGGTTGATCGCTCACTTTCGATACAGATCATGGCTAAAGTTTAATATAACGCGAATAAATGGCGTATAGTTAATCGACAGTGGCAGGCATTATGATGCCTTTTTGCAGCATTTCGGCTATGGTTTGGTGCATTCCGGACACCAAAGCATCCTTTGGTATTTGAGGAAGCTGGTCTTGTAGTAACTTACTGAGATCATCAAACGTCGCACCACTTTCTTGTTGTTCCAGTGTATTAAGCAGTATTGCAGTAACCGGGTTAATGTTGGCAAATTGGACATCGCACTGAGCATCGCGATAAACAACATAAAACTGCTGCTCTGGCGCGGTATCTTCAGGCATATAGTCATCACCAATCAAATGAACTGCATACGAATAGCCTGCTAATGAGGCATAGGGCGACACTTTAATTGCTTGTACATTTTGCCCCTCTTTGTAAAAGGCAGCCGTGTCATCATTAGAGCGAATACTGACGTCTAACTCTAGCCATTCATAGTGCGCTAGCTCTGCACTAAACTCCGGCAACGCTATCGCCAGTTGAGGCGAGCAAGATAAATACTCGACAAACTCTTTACTAATTTCAGCAAAGTAGGGTGAGCGACACTCATGTTCTACGAAAAACTGTCTTACTAACGATTCCCACCCTTTTTCTCCATAAAGCTTAATAACTATGGATTTAAGCACGGGAAAGGCAGTGCTCACAAAGTTGTCGATATTGTTGAAAAATAGCGACTGATAAATTTCCATTCTTCGCGACTCTTCATCGCTGCGCTGCTGATAGGATGAAGGGTCTTTTATTGCATTAACAAATTCTGATTGTACAGATTGAAACGATTTATTCACGCCACGCTCCCGTTAAGCGCTTTAACGTCAATACTGTCAAACTGCTCTTGAATTTGCTTAATGCGACGTACCTCGGATAAGAGTGCGTCAATAGATGGAATATTGAAATCTCGCTCTAGTAGCGTTGGAAAAACACCATGTGTCGCATAGGCGTGCTCAAGCAACTTCCACACAGGCTCTATAACATCTGCGCCATGTGTGTCCACTTTTAAGTCTGCAGCTTCGTCGTAGTGCCCTGCGATGTGACCATACACTATTTTGTTAGTAGGAAGCCCTTCGATAAAGCGATGAGCATCGTACTTGTGGTTGATGCTATTTACGTAAACGTTGTTTACATCAAGTAGCATTAGACAGCCAGACTCTTGTATAACCGAATTAGTAAAGTCTAGCTCAGTCATTTCTTGACCCGGCGCAATATAGTAAGACACATTCTCTAACACCAGCGGGCGCTCAATAATATCTTGAACTTGCTTTATTCGAGAGACCACATGATGCACGGCTTCCTCAGTAAACGGGATTGGCATAAGGTCATACATATGACCATTGCCAGAGCAATAGCTTAAATGCTCACTGTACAAGTCGATATTGTGAGTATCTAAGAAGCGTTTTACGCTTTTGACAAATTCAACGTCTAATTTGTCGCTACTTCCGATAGAAAGCGATAAACCATGTGTAGTGAAAGGGGCTTGTTTTGAGGCTTGTTCAAACTGTTGTTGATAACGGCCCCCCAAAGGTATCCAATTTTCAGGGGCAACCTCCCAAAAATCGACTTCGTTTGGCAAAGACGGTAAAAGCTCGTCTAGCATTTCTCGTCTAAAGCCTAAACCAGCACCTTTGATAGCATTCATAATTTCCCCACTACTTCATTACCATTCAAAAAAAATGGCCATCGAATGACGGCCATTTTAGCAAAGCATTTACAAGATAATAGTTTGAATCACACTTCTGTAATTGACATTATCTCGCTAAATGAGACCTTGATTACATGCTTCCGCACTTACCTTCGCCACATTTACCTTCTTTAGCTTTTTTGTCGCCGCCGCACTTACCTTCGCCACATTTGCCTTCTTTGGCTTTCTTGTCGCCGCCACATTTACCTTCGCCGCACTTGCCTTCTTTTGCTTTTTTGTCGCCGCCGCATTTGCCTTCACCACACTTACCTTCGTGAGCTTTCTTGTCGCCGCCGCACTTGCCTTCACCACACTTGCCTTCTTTAGCTTTTTTGTCGCCGCCGCATTTGCCTTCGCCACACTTGCCTTCTTTCGCAGACTTATCGCCGCCACACTTGCCTTCACCACATTTGCCTTCCGCCGCAAATTGGCTGTAGCCTGATTCTAGTGACTGCATTCCAAATGGATTCACTTCAGCAACAGCAACCGTAGACGCCAAAGAGCCAATTACAACTGCACCAAGTGCTGTAGCTACAGAAGATTTTTTAATTTGTTTCATTGATCTACCCTCAATAATTTTAGTCATGTTTGACGTACGGTAAGCACGTGTATTTAAGAAGACCTTCCCACACGCGACGAAATTTCATAATTTATTAACTTTTTTTCAAGCTACCACTATCACACTGAATTCATTTGAATTTTTAAGCCAAATAATGCTAATTATGTGTCATTTTGTCGCCTGATTTAAACTAATTAAAGTAGCGGTTAACCTACTCATTCATAGTTTGCATTTGCTCTATCACTGTTCCACTTTCTGAAAGTTTAAACAGTCGTGTCAGCTTTTCCAGCAATTCAGTTTTTCTTTCGCTCTTATTAGAAATAGCAAAGAAAGTGGGAATATTGCGACGCATTGATACTGCTAAATCACTTATATTATCGGGCACGCGTTCAATGTGATAAAGATAAGGTGCTTCATAAGTCAACAGATGAGTAGTGCGACCGAACTGGAATAGTTGAATGGCATCAGTGCTGTTTGGCATATCAAAAAACGTATAGTTGCTATCTACAAGTTCTTGTCTCAAGCCGACATAGTCATAACCTCTTATAGCAGCAACAGTCTTATCACCGCCCGCACCTGTATTTGTCATTAACACTATCGATAAGTGACTAAACGGCTTTTCGACAAATGTCACATTATTGTCCAATGCTTTTGTGCCTTTTACATTGACTGTTATGTCTACTTTACCTTTTCGAATTCGCTCAAAAAGACGAGCGGGAGGCGGACATTCGACCTCTACTTTATACCCAACTAACTCGAGTATTGTTCTAGAAATCGTTACGGCTTCACCATGGCAACCAAAACCTACGGGATCTTTAATAACCAACGGAGGGAACTCAACAACCCCAAGTACGATGGTATTATCATTTTCTATCGGTATGCTTGTCTCTTGCGCTTTTACCAAACTAGCGAAAAGCAACAAGACAACAGTCATACTACATTTTAAATACATTGAAAGGCACTATTTTAAAATTGAAGCATTTATTATCGTTGCTCCCTTTATATAAAAGCTAGCGAATAAAAGATAGATCAGCAAGTAACTAACGCTTATAAGTAGGTATTAATAACTTTACGTATTTATTTCAACTGAGCGTCAATACAAAAAAGTAACATTAAATTGATTGGGTCTGAAGTTAAGATACTTTTAAAACAGATACAAAAAAAGCCCTTGTCGTAAGACAAGGGCTTTTTGGAATTGGGACCTGGCAGTGTCCTACTCTCACATGGGGAAACCCCACACTACCATCGGCGCTAATACGTTTCACTTCTGAGTTCGGAATGGAGTCAGGT
>NZ_JAJALG010000056.1:0-13525 GCF_020515205.1 Alteromonas sp. McT4-15 | reverse complement strand
ATGCGACAGTGGAAAGCTGCACTCAAATGGTACAGCTCCATAGTAGACAGTGCATGGGCCGGAAGCACATGGAATTAAATTCGTGGGGATCCCTCAGGGACTAACCTGCTTTTTCGTAAATACTATTGAGCGATGCCATCTATCTAATTGGCGCGAACATGATGTTAGATACTCACACGTTTATACGGTCGGTATTCCGCCTTCCAGAAATTACGCTCAATACTTTCGCGTAATGCTTCGTCAGACATTTCAAGTGCCAACCCTTGCTCCATTGCGACTCTAGCAACTTCAAATGCAATGTCTCTACTTAGCTGTGCAATGGCGCCTAATGGCGGTAGTAAAGAGCCCTCACCAGTATTTACCAATGGTGATGCAGCTGCGAGTGCATTACTTGCCGCCATCAACATTTCGTCGCTTATTAATTTTGCTTTTGCTGCCACAACACCTAAACCAATACCAGGGAAGATATAGGAATTATTGCACTGAGCAATCGGGAATATTTTGCCGTTGTACTCAACTGGTTTGAATGGGCTTCCCGTTGCAATGATAACTTCACCATCAGTCCATTCAATAACTTGTTCAGGGCGTGCCTCAACTTGTCTAGACGGATTACTTAGTGGGAAGATGATGGGTAATTCGCAAGACTGCTTCATTGCGCGGATCACTTGCTCAGTAAACAAACCTGGTTGACCTGAAACGCCAATCAGTACATCTGGTTGCGCACAATGCATAACATCTAACAATGAGGCGTAATCGCCACTAAAAGTCCAGTCAGCTAAGTCTTCTGTCTTTTGCTGAAGTTTTTGTTGGAAGTCACGCAACCCTTCCATGCCTTCAGTAACCAGACCAAAACGGTCAATCATAAATACTTGTTTGCGCGCTTGCTCATCACTAATGCCTTCAAACACCATTTGCTGAATAAGCATTTCAGCAATGCCGCAGCCAGCCGAGCCAGCACCAACAAATACCACTTTCATGTCACTCAGCTTTTGTTGCTTGGTGCGACATGCCGCTAAAATTGTACCTAGTGTTACTGCTGCCGTACCTTGAATGTCGTCGTTGAAGCAACATACTTCATTGCGGTAACGATTAAGCAGCGGCATGGCATTAGGCTGCGCAAAGTCCTCAAACTGAATCATAACGTCAGGCCAACGACGTTTTACTGCTTTGATAAACATGTCGACAAATTCGTCGTATTCTTCTTGTCCAATACGAGGATGTCGCGCGCCCATATACATAGGGTCGTTTAATAGTTTCTCGTTATTGGTTCCCACATCAAGCATCACTGGTAAGGTGTAGGCTGGACTAATTCCTCCGCACGCGGTGTATAGCGACAACTTACCAATTGGGATCCCCATACCGCCAATACCTTGGTCACCCAAACCTAAAATTCGCTCGCCGTCAGTCACAACAATCACTTTCACTTTGCGCTTTGTCGCATTGCGCACGATATCATCTAGCTGATGACGCTCCTCATACGACACGAACAAACCGCGGGAACTGCGATAGATATCAGAGAACTGCTCACACGCATCACCCACTGTTGGGGTATAGATAATGGGCATCATCTCATCAATATGCTTTTGAATAAGACGATAGAATAAGGTTTCGTTATTATCTTGAATTGCGCGTAAATAAATGTGCTTATTGAGCGCCTCATCAAAGCTGCTGTATTGCATATAAGCGCGTTCCACCTGCTCTTCGATGGTTTCAAAACGAGGTGGGACAAGGCCTGTAAGGTTAAAAGCAGCGCGCTCTCGTGCGGTAAATGCGCTGCCTTTATTCAGTAGGGGCGTTTCCAGCAATGAAGGGCCGGCATGAGGAATATAAAGATATCGCTGTGAATCTTCTGACATTGGTTTTCCGATTTTTTGTTCAGGCAAATACATCGCCACAGCCTGAAGTGGCACGCCTAACGCGTGCCTGACTTATAATTAGAATATCTCTTCTGGCTCTGGCGCAGTAGTCGTATCCTGTGTGGCTGGATCAATCACTTCATCGTCACGAACGTAAGTGGTTGGCTCGGTGCCTTGCAGGAAATATTCAAATAGTGTCGTATGGTCTGTTCTTCTGGTCAACTTTCCACTGGTACGATCAATGCGAACCCGCACAATATTTTCAGGTACGGGCATAGGCGTATGGGGTTTATCTTTCAATGCATATTGCATAAATCTTATCCACGCAGGGCCCGCGGCTTTTGCACCGTCCTCAGTACCAATGAGGGCATTACCAATCCAGTTGAATTTTTCAGGATCTTTATTAATGAGGTTCTGATTACGTGTCGCTCTTCCTAACTGGCGCCCCATGTTGTCAAATCCAACCCATGCCGTAGCAACGATATCTTTGTGAAAGCCACTAAACCACGTATCGCGAGAGTCGTTGGTAGTACCTGTTTTACCTGCAATATCTGTACGCTGTAATATATTTCGAGAACGCCATCCAGTGCCAAGCCAATAGGTTTTTTTATTCCAGTTTCCGTTGGCTCTTACCGCAGTTCGCATCATCTCCCCGACTAAGAAGGCGTTCTGCGCCGTTATCACCTGAGGTGCGATAACTTTTTCCTCGCTCTCATCCTCAAGTGCATCGCCTATTAACACATCTTGATTGAGTTCAGCAGCTAGCAGCGCTTCAATATCAGCTTCATCACTTTCTGGCACTATTTCAGGCTCACTTTCATTTTCGCAACGATTGCATGCCCAAACTGGATTTGCGCGCCATAGTTCCTGACCGCTTTCATCAAGTACCTTGCTGATGAAATGCGGATTAACTAAATAGCCACCGTTTGCGATAACCGCCATCCCTCTCACTACCTCTAACGGAGTGTGTGATCCCGACCCTAACGAAACTGTTTCATCAAAGGGTATATCTTCGGCATCAAATCCAAAGCGAGTAAGATAATCGGTAGTTTCACGCAGACCAACGCCACGAAGTAATCTTACCGACACCACGTTCTTCGATTTACCTAACGCTTTACGCATCCGAATTGGGCCATCGTATTCTGCTGGAGAGTTTTGTGGGCGCCATGCTACGCCTGTTGCCGCATTCCACTGGTTTATTGGTGCATCGTTAATAATTGAGGCCAGTGTATAACCGCTATTGATCGCCGCCGAATACACAAATGGCTTTATGTTTGAACCCACTTGACGTTTAGCTTGGGTCGCACGATTGAACTGGCTTTGATAAAAACTGTAGCCACCAACCACTGCTTCTACTGCGCCATTTTGCGGATTTAAGGCAACAAACGCGCCACTCACTTCAGGAAGTTGAGATATACGCCACTGCCCTTCCTGCTCGCGAATGTAGATGACCGCCCCTTCTTGGGTAATGTCAGATGCGGTTTTAGGGTCACTCCCTTGGCGAAAGTCGGTAATGTATTCACGGGCCCAATCTAACCCGTCCCATGTAATCGTACGCGACTCACCGTCAACAGAAAGTACATCAATTGATTGTTCACCTACTGCCATTACCACAGCTGGCATCAACGGCTTAATGTGTGGAATTTCACTGAGTACCTCAAGTAGTGATTTTTCATCCCATGCACTGCGATTTGTGCGACTACTAATATCCATAGTCAACGAAAGCGCGGGAATAACCTCATCTTGACTTTCAGGGGTGGGTATATTCCAAAGGTAACCAAGAGGACCTTTATAACCATGGCGTTCATCGTAGTCATGAAGGTTACGAACCACGGCATTCTGGGCAGCAATTTGAATATCTGAATTAGCGGTTGCATAAACCTGATAGCCACCGGTTTCTGCTTCTTCTTTGCCGTAGATTTCCACCATTTCATTGTAAATCGTATCTGCCAAGTAAGGCGCGTCAACTTCAATTTCAGCGCCGTGTTTACGGGCAGTAACAGGTGCACTAGCAGCTTCATCAAACTGTGCTTTGGTGATGTACTGCTCATCGAGCATTCTAAGCAGTACAACCTTGCGCCGCTCTACAGAGCGTTCTGGCCCACTAATGGGATTCAGCACAGAGGGCGCTTTCGGCAGTCCGGCTATAGTCGCCATTTGCGCTAAGTTAAGCTCGTTAAGAGGTTTTCCGTAATACACCTGCGAGGCAGCACCAAAGCCAAACGCGCGATGCCCCAGCTCGATTTTATTGAGGTAAAGTTCAAGGATCTCTTCTTTTGACAGCTCTTGCTCCATATGCAAAGCGATAAAGATTTCTTTTACTTTTCGAATGTAGGTTTTCTCACGCGTAAGGAAGAAACCACGTGCAAGCTGCATGGTAAGTGTACTTGCACCCTGACGCTTTTCCCCAGTTAGTACTAAACTTACTGCTGCACGCACAATACCTATGGGGTCAATTCCGTGATGTTCGTAAAAACGACTATCTTCGGTGGCGAGGATCGCGTTGATCAATTCTTGAGGTACTTCCTCAAGTTTTACGGGGATCCGCCGTTTAACTCCATATTGCGAAATAAGTTTTCCGTCTTTGGTGTATATCTGCATGGGCGTTTGCAGGCGTACATCCTTAAGTACAGTGACGCTCGGCAGGTCTGGTTTGATATAAAAGTAAATACCTACCAGTGCCGCACAACCTAAAAGGCCTGATAGAAAAACGAATAAAATAAGCGGTTTGATGTACTTCACTGTAACGGATACCAACACATTTTGTTGAAATGACGTATATTTTATACGTATGTGTTATCTATAGAACCATACGCATAAGACTAATAGAGTAATATTGTACTGTAGAGCAATAACCTTTGAAACTGGACACTTGCAAATGAAATCGCTGTTTAACAAAAAGCTGCCGCCCATTGTGGGCTTAGATATAGGCACGCGTCAAATAAAAGCGGTGTGGCTTGAACAATCTAAAGATGGGTATGTACTGCAAGGCTATGCATGTGAACCTATCACTAAAGTTGCTTTTTCTGAACGCGATATCAAAGACTACGAGTCTATCAGTATTGCACTTAAGAAAGTAAGAAAAGCACTTAAGACAAAGCTGAAGCTTGCGAACGTAGCTGTGGCAGGCACGTCTGTGATCAGCAAGATTGTGTATATGGATCCAGACCAAAGTGATTATGAGCTCGAAAACCAAATAGAAATTGAAGCTGACAGTCTTATTCCTTACCCGCTAGAAGAAGTTTATCTAGATTTTGAAGAAATTGGTCCAAGCGCAACCCATTCAGGCAAAGTAAACGTGTTGCTCACCGCAGCGCACAAAGACTTAGTGGATAGTCGATTACTGCTTGCGCGAGAAGCGAATTTTGAACCTAAGATTGTCGATATGGAAAACTACGCCATTGGCAACGCATTAGAATACTTTCACCACGTCGATGCGCCAGAGCAACCGCTTTGCTGTGTAAATGTTGGCGCATCACTGTTACAGATTTGCGTGATAAAAGATGGCAATGTGGTTTACACCAAAGAGCATGCTTTCGGACTGAATCATTTAATTAATGACATCAGTGCTATTCATATGATGGAGCGCGAAGAAGCTGAGCGCCAATTGTTAGATGGCACTTTAGCAGGTAACTGGGTTGAAGATACGCTGCCGATTTTTGCAGCCAATTTGCAACAAAATATCAACCGAGCGCTGCAAATGTACATGAGCACGCTACACGCAGAGCGCCCAACAAGCATACTGCTAAGCGGCGGAGCTGCCACTATCGAGCCGTTAGTTGATATTCTAAATCAAGATCTTGGTTTAGAAGTGAATTGCTTTAATCCATTTAGTGGTATGACAATAAACCCTAAATTAGACACAGAGCGCTTACATAAGATTGCGCCGCAATTAGCGATTGCAGCGGGGCTTGCAAGCAGGAGTTTTACACAATGGCACATGTAAACCTTCTACCTTGGCGCGAAAAGCAGCGTCAGCATCAAAAACAACAATACCTAGGCGCTTTATTTGCTGTTGCCGCTATCGTTGGACTTATATTCTGGTTTATCGGTCAAGCTATCGATCAACAGATTAGCAATCAAAATTCACGCAACAATTATTTAGAACAAGAAATTGCCATACTCGACGAGCAAATTGCACAAATTAAAAAGGTCAAAGATAGTAAGAATGCCATAGAGCAACGCATGGCACTTATTGAGCAACTTCAGGCTAGCCGTAATATTGCACCTGTTGTATTTGATGAACTCGTTAAACTTGTGCCATCTGGTGTTGCGTTTGAGTCAATGACTCGAACGGGTAACAGGATAGAGATTGAAGGCACAAGTGATTCAAATAACCGCCTTTCAGATTTTATGCGCGGCTTAGATAATTCGAAAATTTTCGTTGCCGCAGAGCTTTCTACAATCAAATCAGATAGTAGTGCTGCACGCGCTATGAGTAGCTTTACGCTAACATTTCTGATTAACCCTAATATTGCTCCTCTTGAAAGCAGTCAAAATGGAGCACAGTAAATTATGAAATTCGACGTAGAAAAACTTAAAGAACTCAACGAACTCGATTTCGAGCAAATTGCTATTTGGCCGCAAGAAATTCGTATTGTTGTAGGCGTTTTTGTGGCGATTATCGTAGGTGCGTTAAGCTACTACATGCTGATTAGCCCTAAACTTCCCACGCTGGACGCTGCTGAGTTAAAAGAGCAAGAGCTTAAACTGCAGTTTGAGGCTAAATATCGGATTGCGGCTAACTTAGAAGCCTATCAAGAGCAGCTTGCTCAAATTAAGAAAGACTTTTCATCTATGCTGAAAAGCCTCCCCACCAGCAATGAAACACCGGGGCTACTCGACGATATTACTTATGTAGGTACATCATCGGGACTAACATTTGAGCTATTGAACTGGCAACAGGAAGTACCGAAAGAGTTTTACACTGAACTACCCATAGAGATGGAAGTGAGTGGCGGTTATCACAACTTTGGTGAGTTTGTGTCTAAAGTGGCTGACTTACCTCGTATTGTGACTCTGCACGATTTTGATATTACGCGCGGCACTGACGGGCTTTCATTGAAACTTCAGGCAAAAACATATCGTTCTGAAAACTCGTCTGAAATTGAGGGAGAGGTAAAATAATGCGTTATCTTACAGCTCTCTTAGCCTTATTTTTGGCAACAGGATGTTCACCAAAGCTTGACGATCTGCAAGCATATACACAAAGTGTAAAAGATAGAACAACACCACAAATTGAACCCTATCCTGAGTTCGAAACGCATCCGCCATTCACTTATAGTGCAGGCGCGCTTCGTAGCCCCTTTGAACAACCTCGTCGAAATACCGCCCCGGTAAGCAAGCCTCGTGTAGAAAATTGCTTCCAACCTGACTTTCAACGAGCAAAAGAAGCACTTGAAGCATATGGCGTAGATGCACTTTCACTTTCAGGAAATTTTGAGGTTAAAGGCGTGCAATGGGCCTTGATTAGAAGTAACGATGGCGTGTTGCATAAAGCCAAAATAGGAAGCCGTATCGGCTTGTTTTATGGAAAAATTACGCAAATTGGCAGTGATTCAATTACTATTGAACAGTCATTACCAGATGGTGCCGGCTGCTGGCAAAGGAAAACAACAACAATGACTACAGCATCAAAGGCGGGAGAGTAAACATGGCCGAGCGATACATATTCAACAAATCTCTGAATCGTAGAGTACCTCGTTGGTACTGGCTTGCCGCGGCGATCGCTACCTTGCTATCTCTCACACTTGTTATGGCGCCGGTTAAGGCACAAGAGCCGCTATTGGTCGACCCACAAGCGCAAGCGCGTCAGGCGCAAGTCACAACTACAGTCACCAATATCGACTTTACGCAAGGTGCAGACCGCGCGGCAATTACACTGGTTTCATTTACAGGCGATACGCCCAAACTACAGTTAGTTGAGTCACAAGGGAAAGTGTCGGTAACACTGGCCAATACCAAGCTTGATGAGGACCAACTTGTCGAATTAAATGTGGCTGATTTTGGAACCTTGGTTTCAACAGTTGAAACCTTCGAAGATGACAACGACGCACGTATTGAAGTGAATTATACAGGTACGGTAGTTGTTCAAAATACTATTAACGATGGCATCCTTAGAATCGAAGTAAAAGCCATGGACGCTGAGCAACAAGAAGCACTTGAGAGCGAAACAAAGTACACGGGCGACCCAATTTCTCTTGATTTTCAAGACGTGCCTGTAAGACAAGTATTGCAGATTATTGCCCAAGTTAATGGTTTTAACCTTGTTACTACCGATACCGTCACAGGCAATGTCACAATATCTTTATCTGGCGTTCCTTGGGATCAAGCACTTGATATGATCCTTCGCGTTAAAGGTCTTGATAAGCGTTTAGAAGGTAACATTCTCCTTATCGCACCTGCAGAAGAGTTGTCAGCGCGTGAAACTCAAGCGCTTCAGTCAAAGAAACAAGTGTCTGATTTAGCACCACTACAAACAGTCAATATCCCCGTAAATTATGCCAAAGCAGCAGCCTTAGCGACTATTTTAAAATCTACTGAAGGCGGTATTTTGTCTGACCGTGGTGGTGTCACCGTAGACGAACGCACCAACACGATCCTTATTCGCGATACCTTAGCTTCAATTGATGAAGCCAGAAAAATGATTGATGCCCTAGATGTCCCTGTAAAACAGGTACTCATAGAAAGCCGTATGGTTACCGTGCTGGACAATGTTGATGAACAGCTTGGTGTGCGTTGGGGTTTTAGTGATCGTCAAGATGACAATGGCGTATCGGGTTCAATTGAAGGCGCAGAAACTATAGCCGGTGGCGTTATTCCCACAATTGGCGATCGCCTGAACGTTAATCTACCCGTTGCGAGTACGTCAGCAGCAAGCATCGGGTTTCAGGTAGCCAGCTTGGTTGATGGCACTATTTTGGATTTAGAGTTATCTGCACTTGAGTCTGAAAACAAAGGTGAAATTATTGCCAGCCCGCGTATCACTGTAGCCAATCAGCACGAAGCTTACATAGAACAAGGTACTGAGATACCCTATGTTCAGGCAACATCATCAGGCGCAACATCGGTAGAATTCAAAAAAGCGGTACTATCGCTCAAAGTGACACCGCATATTACCCCTGACAACCGTATTATTCTTGATTTGGTTGTGACACAAGATACGCGAGGCGAAACCGTTTCTACATCAACGGGTGATGCCGTTGCCATTGATACTCAAGAAATAAAAACGCAGGTATTGGTGGAAAATGGCGAGACCATTGTACTAGGTGGCATATTCCAGCAGACCAGCTCTGACGGTGTGACAAAAGTACCCCTATTTGGCGATTTGCCAGTCGTGGGCGCGCTATTTAGAAATACCTCTCAGTTACAGCAAAAACGTGAGCTACTTATTTTCGTAACGCCTAAAATTGTAACTGAACGTCCTTAACGCCAGAATACGAGCCTAGAAAGCGCGCTTTTTACAGCGCGTTTTTTTGTTTTTGACACTTTTTTGTAAGTAAATTTACAGGTATACGCTAATTGTTAGTAACAAAACTTGCAACGCCTTGCAGGAAACTGAGATAATCGCGCTCTCGAAATTTAAGCGAGGTTTAAGGAGTGGTGCTTATTGGACACTAAATAGGCACGAGTCAATGGGTAGGCTGGTAAGGCAACAGTGCACTGCCCCTAACATGATTAAGTTGTGATATAAGCAAATATGGCTGAAAAACGTAATATCTTTTTAGTTGGCCCAATGGGTGCTGGCAAAAGTACCATCGGTAGACATCTGGCAGACGAACTTCACCTAGATTTTTTCGATTCGGATCAGGAAATTGAGCGCCGTACTGGTGCTGATATCGCTTGGATCTTTGATTTGGAAGGTGAAGACGGTTTCCGCAAACGCGAAGAGAACGTCATTAACGACCTGACAGATAAGCAAGGTATCGTACTTGCCACAGGCGGCGGCTCTATAGTAACTAAAGCGGTACGAAATCGTTTATCTGCCCGCGGTATTGTTGTTTACTTGCAAACCACTATCGATAAGCAAGTTGCCCGTACACAACGCGACAAGCGTCGTCCTTTGCTACAAAATGAAGACCCTGAGAAGGTACTTCGCGATCTTGCAGAAATGCGTAACCCACTATATGAAGAAGTGGCCGATTACGTGGTAGATACAGACGACCAGTCTGCACGCGCAGTAGCAAATCAAATTATTAGCAAAATTGGTCTATAAATAAAAATAATATAAATTAGGAGGTGCTACGCCCATGTCAACCTTAACTGTGGAACTTGGAGACCGTAGCTATCCTATACAGATAGAGGCTGGGCTGCTTACGCAACCTGGCCTTTTTCGTTCTTATATAAAAGGCCCTCTAGCGGTTATCGTTACCAACGAGACGATAGCGCCACTGTATCTCGACACTGTCATTAAAGCTTGTGGCGATGTCCACGTCGAAACCATCGTGTTACCCGATGGCGAACAGCATAAGAACTTAACCCAGTTTGAAGTTGTAATGACGCGGTTGCTAGAACTCAACGCAGCCCGTGACACCACATTAATTGCATTAGGTGGCGGTGTAATTGGTGACTTAACAGGCTTTGTTGCTGCAACCTATCAGCGTGGTGTGCCTTTTATTCAAGTACCCACTACCCTATTGTCACAAGTCGACTCTTCAGTAGGCGGTAAAACTGCTGTAAATCATCCACTTGGTAAAAACATGATTGGTGCGTTTTACCAACCGCAATTTGTCGCCATTGATACTGACACGCTTACCACCTTACCTGCTCGAGAGTTTGCAGCAGGTATGGCTGAAGTTATCAAATACGGAATTATCTACGACACGAGCTTTTTTAATTGGTTAGAGCAAAACGTCGCGCCCCTTACTGCGCTAGACAAAAATACGTTGAGCCAGGCTATCTTTCGCTGCTGTGAAATCAAAGCTGATGTGGTAGCAAAAGATGAGCGAGAAGGCGGATTACGCGCCATACTTAACCTCGGTCACACGTTTGGCCACGCAATCGAAGCTGAGCAAGGTTATGGCAACTGGCTTCATGGTGAGGCCGTAGCCGCTGGTACTATACTTGCTTGTAAAGCAGCAGAAGCGCTGTCATGGTTTACACCGTCAGAAACACGTCGTGTTAGTGCGTTATTTGAAACGTTCAAGCTTCCCGTAGCAGGGCCTAGCGACATGAATAAAGACGACTATGTTAAGCACATGAAGCGCGATAAAAAGGTTGAGGCAGGTAATATTCGCTTTGTACTTCCACAGGGTATCGGTAAAGCGGTTGTGACAAAAGACGTAACCGACGCGATATTGTCTGAATTACTCTAACCTTCATCGACACGCTTTGGCTTAAACGTACAGTACAATAAATATGTTTAAGCCACTTGGCTAATTTCGTATATCGAAGGGGCGAACTTCCGTGCAAAGTGAACTGCATGAACGTTTGGAGTACTTAGTAAATTATTCATCACAACTGATTTTTGTCAGTGGTGAGTCTATTGCTGAGCAACAAAAAACGTTAGAGGCGTTTGTCTTTCAGCAACATGATGATACCGAAATTGCCTACCTGACCGCGCAAGAGAATATGGACACGTCTGACTATCGTCGTCAGCTCTGCCGCCAACTACTCGGGCAAGTGGTTGGAAGTTTCGTAAGACCTCTAAATGAACTTCTTGTGGATTTAAACGGCCATGAAGGGCCTATTCTCATTGCAATCACACAAGCGCACCACCTTCCTGACAAACTGTTACAGGAATTATGGGATTTAGTGCTACAAAGTCGGTTTGCGGGAAACAAACAGCACATGAACGTTTTGCTTTTTGCCAACAGCCAATGGGCAGAAAATGCAAAACAGTGGCTGCCTGCCAAAAATACTGAAACGCCACTCATTATAAGTAGCCAGTCGGTTATGAGTGAGCAGCCCACGTTTGAGTCGGACCTAGACAAAATGATTGCGTCTCGACGTGAAGCATTTCAAGCGCACCTGGAAAACCGACAGAGAGAAAATACACTCACGTTCAGCAACCCCTTAAAATCCAAGTGGCTATATGGTGCTATAGCAGCCATTTTTCTTATTACGTTTTCTGGCTTGGTCTACTGGCAATATGGCAGCAATCTATCAGGTCTGTTTGCCCCTATCGAGAGCGGCAATACCAATACTACAGCTCCTCAAGCAGTACCAGGCTCAGCCTACGACTCGTTGCTTGAAGAAAATACTGATAACCAAGACACTGGCAGTAATGACACAAAGGTTACTGGCGATATCACCGCCCCTAGTAATATTGCTACTGTCGACGTTGTTACAGTGAGTGATAGTGAACAGGAAGCGCCGTTGTTAAATGACGATGCGAACCTAGTCACTGACTGGAACACTGCTGTTTCATCTTTAGGGCCAAGCAACAAAACACAAAGCGCCATTACTGATGATACCCAGCGCCCAAACCAAGATAGCGACGTTGTTGAGCCAACCACCCTTGTTGATGAAAAACCAATCGCTATTGCGAGTGCTAATAACGAGAAAGAGAACGAGGCTAACACTGAAAACGAATGGATAAGTCCATCTCAGTATGCCATTCAGATGCTAGCGATGAAAGATGAGCGAGTACTTGAGCAATTTTTGTTAGAGTACGGACTTTACGATAAAACCCGCGTTTACAAAACCCAACGCTACGGTGGTGATTGGTTCGTTGTAGTTGATAAGACGCTCTATCCCAATATTAATGACGCGCAGCAAGCACGCAGCACTTTGCCCGATTTTCCAGGTAAACAGAACGCTTTTGTTAAGAATGGCGAGCAAGTACTCAAAGAGTTAGCTCTGACTGACAATCCATAAATCACCTATTGCCTAATAGTGCGCTAAAATCGCGCGCTTATCTCACTTGCTGGTTGTTCACATTAGCGATGAAAGTTACAATCTACCTTTAGTGTGGTGATGTCAAAAGACCCTTCCCCGGCAATGCCTTCGGCGACGTTAGGAATAACCACCTTCTTCAGTCCGTGTAGGTAGTAACGTTTAAGCATGATGCAAAAGAAAAACCGGGCCTTTTTAAAATGGGCCGGTGGCAAATATAGCTTGGTAGAGCACATTCAAGCCAGATTACCGCAAGCTAACAAACTTATTGAACCGTTTGTTGGTGCCGGCTCTGTATTTTTGAATACGCAATACAAACGTTACCTTCTTAATGATATAAACCCTGATCTCATAAATCTGTACAACTTTTTAAAAGCACAACCCGATGCATTAATTAATGATGCGCGTGAATTTTTCTGCGACAAGCGTAACGACGAAAAAATGTATTATGCATTGCGAGAAGAGTTCAACAGTACACAGGATGAGTATTACCGAGCCATACTCTTTTTGTATCTGAACAGACATGGTTATAACGGTTTGTGTCGCTACAGCCTGCAGGGCCGATTTAATGTTCCTTTTGGGCGCTATAAAAAACCATACTTTCCCGAAGATGAAATGTTCGTTTTTTCTGAGAAGTCACAAAAAGCTACGTTTACCTGCTTGCCTTTTGAAAAAGTGTTTTCAAGGGCGCGAAGAGGCAACGTGATCTATTTAATATATCGAAAAAAAATAATGTCGCCACTAAATTTATATGTATTAATACTTGTTATTGCACATATTTTTAAAAACATGAATGCGAAATACTTTACAAATGAATAGAGATTTGTAAATAC
>NZ_JAJALG010000055.1:0-13721 GCF_020515205.1 Alteromonas sp. McT4-15 | reverse complement strand
TCCACGGCGAGAACGCAGCTTCCCCCGAACAGTTAAGAAGAGACCACAGCGATACAGCAGAAAGAAAAATGCCGCTCACCTTAAGTGAACGGCATTACACTATTAAGTGCGTTTTTTGTTTTCTAAAATTCAGTTATTGCTAACTGATAAATTCACTTTCTGGATAATTAAGCTTAAGTGTCTTCATTGCGTTATCACGCAATTCCGTTAGCCCTAGCTGCTCGTAGCTTGAAACCATTATTTCAAGAGCTTGTTGAACTTGCGTTGTATTCGGGAAGTGCTCAATTACATAGCGCCCACGATTTGCAGCTGCTACGTAAGCTTCTCTTCGCATATAAAAGCGCGCTATGGCAATCTCATAGCGTGCTAAGCGGTCTTTGATGTATACCATACGCTGTTTTGCATCAGCAGCGTACTTACTATCAGGATATTGCTGAATAAGACGTCGAAAATCTTCGAATGCTTGACGAGATTTGGACGGGTCTCTGTCTGTACGATCGATATTCATCAATTCTTGAAATAAATTGCTATCAGACTCCATATTAGTCAAGCCACGCATGTAATAAGCGTAATCAACGTCTGAATGATTTGGGTTTAAACGAATAAAGCGGTCGATAGTTGCTAACGTCTCATCAATCTTACCTGATTTGTAATAGCTATAAATCAGATCAAGTTGAACTTGGTGAGATAAAGGACCGAAAGGATAGCGTGAGTCCAATGCGCTCAATGTTTGTGCAGCCGCGCTAAAGTTGCCGACTTCCATACTTTGCTTCGCACTGTCGTAAAGTTGCTGCGCACCCATGTTAGCTAAAACGGCTTTCTCTTCATTATCTGAAGAACTGCATCCTGTGACAGATATCACAGCACCTAATAAGACCGGCGCTAGTAAACGAAATGATTTCATAATAATTCTAGTTTCCTGCTAAACAGTTTAAATACTTCGCTGTCTAAGCTCACGTGTTAAACAACAACACTTTAATTGCATTCTAACGTACTAACGGTGAGAAAAACCATACAAAAACGTAAACAACGCAGTGTACAGCGTGAATAGTTGTTATAATACTCTTTTTTAGACGCAATCAATGGTGTTATGACACAGTCGCCCAACACAATACAATTAGAAGCTTCAACGGAAGCTGCGCATTTTGGTTTACGGTTAGATCAGGTTTTAGCTGATTTGTTCCCTGAATATTCACGTTCCAAGTTAAAAACTTGGATCTTAGATGGGAACGTAGCGGTAAACGGAGAAGTTATCACAGTACCTCGCCATAAAATGGAGATGGACGAAGTGATTACCGTCAAGGCCGAAATGGACGTTCAAGTAACGAGCAAAGCACAAGATATTGCCCTCAACATTGTTTATGAAGATGACCACATTTTGGTAATCAATAAACCTGCTGATTTGGTTGTACACCCTGGTGCGGGCAATCCTAGTGGTACAGTACTAAATGCATTGCTTAATCATGTTCCCGATATCGATAAAGTTCCGCGTGCGGGTATCGTTCATCGTCTCGACAAAGACACTACCGGTTTGATGGTTGTGGCAAAGACAATTCCTGCGCAAACCCATCTTGTTGATCAGCTTCAACGTCGTGAGATGAGCCGTGAGTACGAAGCAGTTGCATTGGGAACTATGGTTGCTGGTGGAATTGTAGACGCGCCAATAGGTCGTCACGCAACCAAACGCACGCATATGGCGGTTCGCGAAATGGGCAAACCAGCCGTAACGCATTACCGCGTGATAGAGAAATTTCGAGCATACACGCATTTGCGCTTAAAACTTGAAACCGGACGAACGCACCAGATTCGTGTGCACATGGCGCACATCAAACATCCTTTGTTGGGCGATCAAGTATATGGCGGTCGTCCGCGTTTACCTAAAGGTGCATCGGAAGCGTTTATCAGTGCTCTTCGAGGGTTTCAGCGTCAAGCGCTACACGCAGCGCAGTTGTCTCTATTTCACCCTGAAACAGAAGAGTGGATGACGTGGAAAGCACCGTTGCCGCAGGATATGCAAGATTTGCTAAAGGCTGTGAAAAAAGACACTGAAGACAATCCACAGGATATGCTGTAGTTGTATGCCGGTGACCAAGACGATAGAACCACATTGGCGCTCGCCTGACAATATTGTTGCCTACACAAGTACGCGACTTGGAGGTGTCAGTCTTGGTGATTATCATGGACTAAACGTAGGAGCACATGTAGGCGATGACTTATTGCTTGTCAAAGCCAACCGAGCACTTCTGCCACAGCACGAAAAGTTAACGTGGTTAGAGCAGGTACACTCTAACCGCGTTGTTGCTTTACCAACAATTGATACAACTGCCGATGCCGCGTACTCACAATCGCCCAATTACTATTGTGCGGTAATGACTGCTGATTGCGTTCCCATTTTAATGTGCAATACCAAGGGAACAGAAGTGTCAGCAGTGCATGCTGGCTGGAAAGGACTAAAAAATGGCGTCATTGCAAACGCTGTCTGTCGTTTCGAAAGCGCGCCAAGTGAATTACTCGCATGGATTGGCCCGGCTATTTGCAAACAGTGTTACGAAGTAGATGAACGTGTTGCTGGGGTGTTTTCATCATATCCTGATGCGCTTTCTACAAGTAATTCAGTTGATAAGTATCTTTTGGACCTACCATTTATTGCACAAACTCAACTAAATGCTTTAGGCGTAGATAACGTAACTCAAAGTGAACTCTGTACATATTGCCGCAATGATCTTTTTTATTCTCATCGACATGCAACGCACCAAGGTAAACGTGCGACTGGACGCATAGTGAGTGTAATTGGCATAAAGTAAAAGGTAGTGCTGTTCTCGCAGCTGATTGGCCAAGTAGTGTGACTAAGCCATTTTGTATTATCTTTAGTTTGTTCTAAATCAATTATTTTGGTGTTTTTGGCCCCTTTCGGCATCTTTTTAGCCAAGATTGCATTTTCGTACTTGAATCATAAATCACCAGATCCCATAACTACATCATCGAATTAAAAACATTTTATGTTTTCTTTTTAGGTTGAGATTATGAGATTAGACAGATTTACCAGTAAATTTCAGCTCGCTATATCCGATGCTCAATCACTCGCATTGGGTCGAGATCATCAATACATAGAACCTGTGCATTTAATGACTGCCATGCTCAATCAGCAAGGCGGCTCAGTACGACCACTGCTAGACCAAGCTAATATCAATGTAAATGCTCTGCGTTCTGCATTAAGTCAAGCTATCGAACGTCTTCCAAGAATCGAGGGTATTGGCGGTGATGTTCAGTTAAGTAAAGACAGCGGTGTGCTACTTAATCTGTGTGACAAAATAGCGCAGCAGCGCAAAGACGAATACATCACGTCAGAGATTTTTGTACTAGCTGCATTGCAAGACAAAGGGCGATTAGGTGAAATTCTTAAGAGCTTGAATATTAAGCAAGACGCTATTGAAGCTGCCATTGACGATATGCGTGGTGGTCAAAAAGTCACAGATCCTAATGCAGAAGATGTTAGGCAAGCGCTAGAAAAGTATACGACAGACTTAACCGAGCGTGCAGAGCAAGGAAAGTTAGACCCTGTCATCGGGCGAGATGACGAAATTCGACGAACCGTGCAGGTGTTGCAACGCAGGACAAAAAATAATCCTGTGTTAATTGGTGAACCTGGTGTGGGTAAAACAGCAATTGTCGAGGGGCTTGCCCAGCGTATTATTAATGGGGAAGTACCTGAAGGACTTAAAAATAAGCGCGTGTTGGCGCTTGATATGGGAGCGCTGGTAGCGGGAGCAAAATACCGTGGTGAGTTTGAAGAACGCTTAAAAGCGGTACTTAATGAACTCGCTAAAGAAGAGGGGCGTGTAATCCTCTTTGTCGATGAGCTTCACACCATGGTAGGCGCGGGTAAAGGTGATGGTGCAATGGATGCAGGCAATATGCTCAAGCCTGCTCTAGCTCGAGGTGAGTTACACTGCGTAGGCGCCACAACGCTGGACGAATACCGTCAGTACATTGAAAAAGATGCTGCACTTGAACGTCGATTCCAAAAGGTTCTAGTGGAAGAGCCAAGTGTTGAAGATACCATTGCTATACTGCGTGGGCTTAAAGAGCGCTACGAACTGCATCATTCTGTAGATATTACTGACCCTGCTATTGTGGCTGCGGCAAGTTTGTCTCACCGTTATATAAGTGATAGGCAATTACCCGATAAAGCCATCGATTTGATTGACGAAGCCGCTTCAAGTATTCGTCTTCAAATTGATTCAAAACCAGAAGATATGGACCGTCTAGAACGGCGTATTATTCAGCTGAAGCTTGAAGAGCAAGCGTTGGCAAAAGAGACGGACGATGCTAGTCACAAGCGCTTAGAAATGATTGAGCTAGAACGTGAACAAGCGGAAAGTAAATATGCAGAACTAGAGAAAGTGTGGCTAGATGAAAAAGACGCCATGCAGGGGACGCAAACAATAAAAGGTGAGCTTGAGCAAGCTAAGCTTGACCTCGAAATTGCACGACGTGCTTCAGATTTAAACCGCATGTCTGAATTGCAATATGGCCGTATTCCTGAGCTAGAGGCTAAGCTAGAGCAAGCCGCAGAAAATGAAACTCGTGAAACTAAACTTGTCAAAAACAAAGTAACAGATGCAGAAATTGCGGATGTGTTGTCGCGTTGGACGGGTATTCCGGTAGCAAAAATGCTAGAAGGAGAGCGCGACAAGCTACTTCGCATGGAAGAAGTACTCCACAAACGAGTGGTTGGACAAAGCGAAGCGGTTCAAGCGGTTTCGAATGCCATTAGACGCTCCCGAGCAGGGCTTTCTGATCCAGAGCGTCCAATAGGCTCATTTCTATTTTTAGGTCCGACAGGTGTTGGTAAAACAGAGCTTTGTAAGGCACTGGCCGGCTTCATGTTTGATACCGAAGATGCCATGGTGCGTATTGATATGTCTGAGTTCATGGAGAAGCATTCTGTAGCGCGTCTAGTAGGTGCTCCTCCTGGTTATGTTGGATATGAAGAGGGCGGTTATCTTACAGAAGCAGTAAGACGTAAACCGTATTCAGTAATATTGCTAGATGAGGTTGAAAAAGCACATCCAGACGTATTTAACATATTGCTACAAGTGCTCGACGATGGCCGTTTGACTGATGGTCAGGGGCGTACGGTAGACTTTAAGAATACCGTTGTCATCATGACATCAAACTTGGGCTCTGACATTATTCAAGATAAGCATAATGAAAACCAATATGAAGAGATGAAGGCGGCGGTGATGAACGTGGTAGGTCAGCATTTTAGACCTGAGTTTATTAATCGTGTCGACGACATAGTGGTGTTTCATCCTCTTGGCAAAGAAGAAATCAAGTCGATTGCAAAAATACAGCTTGCGTCACTACGAGCAAGACTGGCTGAGAAAGGTTACAAGCTCAATTTGTCTGCAGCAGCAATGGACAAACTGGCAGAAGCGGGCTTCGATCCTGTATTTGGTGCACGTCCTTTAAAGCGTGCTATTCAAGTACAAGTAGAAAATCCACTTGCACAACAATTGCTGGCAGGTGAATTATTGCCTGAGTCGACCATTCGCATTGATGCTGACGATAGCGGACTTTTTGTTGTGAGTCAGTAATTGATATCACGCATTAGTTGATTAAAAAGGCGCTTCTTATGGAGCGCCTTTCTTTTTTGCAATATAGTGATACATAGAAATAAACACTTGGTCACACCGGTGGCGCAGCAAGAGTGCTTAAGGAAAACAAATGCGCGAATCTCTTATTATTGAGAAGTTTAAAGCAGTCGTAGGAGAGGGGGCTGTAGCCTATGGTCATCAACAAACCTCACATTATCGAAAAGGATGGCGTTCTGGGGAGGGCGATGCGCTTGCTGTTTTATTCCCTAAAACATTAATTGCATGTTGGCACTTGTTATCAATTTGTGTCGAAGAAAATTGTATCGTAATTATGCAAGCGGCTAAAACTGGGTTAACTGAGGGATCAACGCCTAGTGGGAATGATTATGACCGTCCTGTCGTGATCATAAATACGTTAGCGATGGATGACATTATGCTGCTAAATGGTGGTAAGCAAGTCATCAGCTTTCCTGGCGCGACATTGCATAAACTCGAAAACTTACTCAAACCGCTTAAAAGAGCGCCTCACTCGGTAATTGGCTCATCTTGTCTTGGCGCATCGATAGTAGGTGGTGTTGCAAACAACTCTGGCGGTGCATTGGTTAAGCGTGGTCCAGCTTATACCGAATTAGTGTTGTATGCTCAGGTTAACCGAGAAGGTAAGCTTCAGCTGGTCAATCACCTGGGTATAGCGCTCGGGAGCTCGCCAGAAGAGATACTAAACAATTTATCTGCTGGCAATTTCAATAAACAGGTCGACTTTAACGAAAAGAAAGCATCCGCAAGTGATTACGAGAATATCGTTAGAAATGTCGATGCAGACACACCCAGTCGGTTCAATGCCGATCCTTCTAGATTGTATGAAGCGAGCGGGTGTGCAGGCAAAATTGCAGTATTTGCGGTGGTGCTAGATACCTTCGCAGTCCCTGATGCTGAGCAAACCTTCTACATTGCTACCAATGATGCCGATGTATTAACCCAGATTCGAAGAGATATGCTGAAAGGCTTTTCCTCATTACCTGAAGTCGGTGAATATTTGCATCGTGACATGTTCGACATTGCTGATAAATATGGCAAAGACACGTTTTTGAGTATTCATCATCTGGGGACCACCTTTCTACCTAAACTCTTCGCAGTGAAAGGAAGAGTCGACGCCTTTACTAATAAACTGCGCTTTCTACCTTCTTTTTTATCTGACCGAATAATGCAGCGGTTAAGCCACTTATTTCCAGATCACATACCGCCTCGCTTGCGACAATTCCGTGACAAATACGAACATCATCTTATTGTAAAGATGAGTGATAAGGGTATAGACGAAGCGAATGTGTACCTCCGTGATTTGTTTGAAAGTAAACCAAATAAAGGCGCATTCATAGCGTGTACCGAGGATGAAGCAAATAGGGCTTTTTTACTGAGATTTGCAGCAGCCGGTGCAGCGGTAAGATACCAAACGCTTAAACAAAAAGACGTGGGGGAGATACTCGCGCTTGATATTGCACTGCGACGCAATGACAATAAATGGGTGGAAACTTTGCCCGAGCACATATCGCAGTATATTGATAAGTCACTCTACTATGGCCATTTTTTTTGCCACGTTTTTCATCAAGACTATGTGTTGAAAAAAGGAGCGGATGCGAAACAAGTAAAAGAAGACATGTTAGCGGTACTTGATGATAGGGGAGCCAAGTATCCTGCGGAGCACAATGTGGGTCACTTATACAAAGCAGAAGATTCTCTTGTCGCTTTTTATCGTACTTTAGATCCCACCAATACCTTCAACCCAGGTATTGGTGGAATGGAGAAGCACGCACGTAACTGTGCGTGTTGCTAACTATGTTGTAAAACATGTTTGCCGTCTTACAAACTTTCTAGTAATGCTTTTGCCTGAGGGCGAAGAAAGAAAGGACGCTCTACATTTACTGCATATTCAAGTTCTTTCTTTGCTTCTTCAACGCGATTTAACTTGGCCAACGTAAAGCCTAAGTGATAGCGAATATTAGGATCGTTTGCGTCTCGGGCAAATGCATCACGAAGCATTCTTAAGCTTCCCTCCAAATCACCTTCAAGGGCTTTAATGTAGCCAAATGTGTCGAGTACCCTCGCTGAATTCGGTTGCAAAGAGTAGGCTTTCTCTGCAAATTTGCTGGCTTCCTGTAATGAAGAGTCAATTGACATGATGGCAAGGCGATTAAACGCTTCAGCAGGGTTTAATAAGTTTGGTTCTTCAATCAACGCTTTGTAAAGCGCAATCGATTCATCAAATTCTCTTATAAAAAACAAATACTGCGCAAGGAGGTTTCTAGCCAATAAGTTGCCTCCATCCTGTTGAGATAGTTTACGCGCTATCTCTAAAAAGACGTCAACGAACTCCTCATTAAGCGCATAATTGTAAATTGCTATAAAGGCCTGAGAGAAGCGAGGGTCTAACTCTAAGGCGTTTTTGTAATAAGTGATGGCGTCCTCTGTGTCACCTTTATTTGCTTCTAGGCGCCCTCTCAAAAACTGGTAAACGGGATTTTGTTGCTGTGCTGCGGGTATGGACGCAAGCAATGCACCTGCTTTTTCGTTATCTTGAAGGTCTAGTAAGAGGCTCACATAGCGAAACGTAACGAAAGTATTTTGCTTGGCAACGGAGTGTGCACTTTCCATTGCACTTTTCGCAGCTTCATCCCTACCTAAGGAGCGCATTAATTCAGAGTAGACGATCAGTTTTTCTGGGGTATCGTCAATAAAGTTTCTAACTATCCCAAGCGTTTTTTCAGCATCTGATGTGCGGTTTGCGTCGATGAGAAGTTGTGCTTTTCGTAATAAATAATCGGCATTATCGAAATCGTCTTTCAACAACAAATCAAGGTGATAAAGTGCGCTTTTTGTATCACCTAGCCTTTGATAGAGGCTGGAAATCCGTTCTCTAGCGCCAATATTGGACGGATTAAGCGTTAAAACATCAAGGTAAATCTGCTTCGCTTTTTCAACATCCCCGCTTCTTGTTAGATTAAATGCCTTTAAAAGCAGAGTTTCGTTATGCTGCGGTGACAATTGAAGTAACTCTTCAACTAACTCATTTGATTTTTCTGTGTTGCCTAACCGGCTTTCGGTTGCCGCTAAATTAAACTTAGCGGGAAATAGCGTTGGATTTTTTTCCAGTGCTTTTTCAATATTAACTTTAGCCTGCGATAGATTTCCTTGTCTTATTAGGATCCCAGCTTTAAGGTTGTACACTTCGGCCTTATCTGGAAACATGCTATTGAGTAGATTGGCACCCTTGAGCGCATTATCGAATTTTTCAGCTTGAAGGTTCATTAAAGAGTAGGTGAACAAAAAGCCCGCGTTTTCAGTATAGTTAGCTAAATTCTTTTCCAATATTTCCAACGCTTGCGCTTGTTTGCCTCGCGCAGCCATTAGTTTTATCTTAAATAATTGAAGCTTCCCTTCCTCTGGAAATAAGGTTTCCAAATCTTCTAGTAACCGCTCTGCTTTAAATGCTTTATTTTGTCTGATGAACAAATCGCCTAGTAGTAATGCCGAGTCTACATCTTCCATAAGCGCAGACTGATGACGTTCAAGCAACAGAAGCGCTTGTTTATCTTGTTGAGTAGCGATATAGACCTGACTTAGCATCAATACAGCTTGTAGGTCCTCAGGTTCCTTTTGCAGGTAGGCGTTAAAGTCTTTCGCTGCGGTTTCCATGTTGTTATTAAAGAAATTTGTCAGACCGCTTATATAAAGCAGCATAGGCTGAGAAGTTATTAACTCAGGGTCAAGTTGTGCCATAAAATCGTTTAGCTCTTTGAGCTTAGTGTTATCAATGGCTTGATCGCTATCTCGGCTTTGTAACCAACTGTTTAGCAATATGGCTAACGGGTCGTTTGGTGTATCTTCAATAATTTCATCGACGAAAAGTTTGGCGGTATCATAATCTTTGGCTTCCAGATAGAGGTCGACAAGGTTTCTAAGCGCTATCGGGTCATCCCTATTAAATGACAATGCTTTTTGAAGGTGTGATGTGGCAGATGCTGTGTCGCCTTGACGGTAAGCTAATTGACCTTTCAGTCGCCAAGTGATCGCATTTTCAGGCTCAATATTGATCGCCTTTGTAATGAGCCCTGCAGCCTTATCAAGGTCTTCATTTTGTAGGGCTATCGACGCTAAGCCATTTATTGCGGGTACAAAATCTGGAGAAGCGGCGATGATAGTATTGTAGTCTCTTAATGCACATGCCTCATCTTCTAATCGAATACAGGCTGTAGCTCTTATAAGTAGCCACTCTCGCTCTGCTTCACCGGATAGTCTGTCTAGGTTTGAGAATTCTACGATATCTTGATATTTATTAAGAAATAACCAAGTGTTACCTAAAGGTTCTGCAAGCAGGTTAATATCAGCACCCATTTCTAGGGCTTCAACGAATTCCATTTCGGCGGCGGTCAAGTAACCATTAATTAACAGTATTTCACCCATAAGCAATTTCGCTGCTAAGTTTTCAGGATCTTTTTGAAGGCTGTTTTTAAGGTGAATGTATGCTTCGTCGTATGCGTTGTTGTTAAATGAGGTGAGTGCTTTCTCATAATCTTCCGACGTTGTTGCAAAACTAATCGGGCTTTGCAGCGCTAAGAATGTTGTAGTGAAAATAGAAAACAAAGCGTTTTTCGCAAAGCTTCTTTTTTTGTATGAGATATCCATGATTACCTGAGATTCCACCTGAAAATGGTATTTTTATGTATAAAAAAAGGTGGCTAAAGCCACCTTTTAAAGATACGTGTTTTCTGTTTAATTTTAAACAATTAAACGCGACGCTTGCGACGATAAAGAAGTAAACCCAGTCCAAGGCTCATTATAGCAAACGCTCCAGGCTCGCTAACGTCAACGTCAGGAGTTTCGTTGCGTTGAGAAATGCCTAATGAAGCCAGCTTAAAACCAGAGCCTGAAATTGAAGTTTCATCATTATTCGGGTCGAAGTATGTATTGTAAGCGCCTACTAGCCAATATTTAGCTTCTTTGAGTGAAGTTGGATATGTTACTTCGTAATTACCAAGATTATGCGGATTAGTGGAAATATTCTTGTGGGTAATTGATGTAATCGCAGAAGACGCTGCAATATCAGTCCACGTAGTTACACTACTAGATGCATTTTTGAAAATATCAATATTATCAAACCCAACAACGGTAAGTTGGTTTTCATTACCAGCACCAGTCAGGTAGTTAAATTTGGTGTTTGTAAGTGCTACGGCTTCACTAAATGAAAATAAGACCATGTCAAAGTCAAATTTCCAATCGTCTTGGTTATTATCGATTGTATGCCAGTCACTAAGGCCACCCCCATGGTCTTTGTTTGTCATTGCAAGGCCATAGGTTTGGCTATAGTCCAGTCCGTTCTGTCTAACAACTCGATCATCATTGTCGTTGTAAGACGCAGCTGTATCCGCCCACGTAGTATATGAAACGTAAATATCTGAACCGTTAATTTTTATTGAGTTCGCAGTAGGTTCAAATCCCTTCGATACATTCTGTGCAATCATGTCGTAAGTGTACTGTTCGAGCATTGAATCATCAGCAAGAGAGGCGTGTGAGGTAACAACAAGTAATGAAGATAAAGATAGTTTTAACAGCTTGTTCATTTAGTAAAACTCTACAACGGAATATTTGAAAGAAGTAATAACTTCCCTCTAAGCTAAAATCGTGCCAGTTTTTTTGTTGTTGTTATTATTGAGTTTTTGTGTCTTTGTTGAATGGGTGATTAATGAAGAGTAAAAAAAACTGACAGTGTAGAACTGCCAGTTTTAGTCTTTCGTATAATAGTTAAATCAGAGTCTTTTTTCGTCTCCACATAACAATAAGACCTGAGGCGAATAGTAGTCCCAGTGTGCCTGGTTCGCTGACTGCTGTGCTATCCGGAGGGGGAGTTTTATCACTAACTGAAAAACCGATGCTAGTTAGCTTAAATGCATCATTGCTTGAATAGCCACCTATATCACCAAAGACCTTGTTATATGCACCAACCAGCCAATATTTGGATGATGTATTAAGCGCGAATTCAGACTTATATTTTAGATGCTCATCGGTAGAGTCGCATTTTTCAACATTATAGGAAGATGTGATCGCAGTGCCTACGATATCGCTCCAAGTACTACTGCCTGACGTTAGTGAACTTATGTTATCAAGAGCCGCTACCGACACCTGAGTGTCATACTGACTATAGGCCCACGAAAAATTAGCGCCTTGTAAAGTTACATCATCACTAAATGAAAATAATACGAAGTCGAAATCTTGCCAGTTACCGTTGCGAGTATTTACGTTATCAATAGCGTGATCTGGTGAGTTATATGTTGACTCCCAATCTTCGTTGGTTACGCCGTAACCGTACTTGTCGGAAATTTTGTAGGTATCGGCACCCACAACAATATCGTCATTATAGCCGTAGGTATCTGCCCATCCGCTTACTGCTACATTGACGCCACCAATAGCCACATTAGATGAATTTGCAGACGTACTTTCGAAGATGCCATGGTCGACAAGGTTGTAAACATTCTCGCCAAGGGGCGAGTTGCATTCGGCTGTGCTTGTTTGGGTACTGCTGCCGCCGCACTGACTGTAATTATAGTTGTACCGATATCCCGCTGACGCCGTACTAATAACACCAACGCACGATAACGCTACGCAAAACTTTGTTATGGAACTTAACCGCATTTCAATTAATCCTAAATAAATTGATAAGGGAAAGCTCTCTCATGCGCCTGGGCGCGAGGAACTTCAACATGGGATCGCCATAATAAAGTGAAGATGGTTTGTATACGGTATATAAACTGATACGCTGTTATTTACTTTGCCTATAGATTGGGTAGTTAGCGTATAAAAGACACATCTATGCGTAACCGACGAGATATGAAATAATTGAATAAGATTAAGTTGAATAATGAGGACGTATGTCTGAACAGAAGAGAAAGGGAATATATCTACTTCCTAACCTATTAACTACAGCGGGGCTATTTTCAGGCTTCTTCGCGGTGGTGTCTTCCATGAATGGTCGCTTTGAAGCTGCGGCAGTCGCGATTTTCGTTGCTATGATTTTTGACGGGCTTGATGGGCGTGTTGCTCGCATGACAAACACGCAAAGCGATTTTGGTGCAGAGTATGATTCCATGGCAGACATGGTATCGTTTGGTGTTGCACCTGCATTAGTAGCTTACAACTGGGGTTTAACTGAGCTTGGTAAACTTGGATGGTTGGCGGCGTTCGTCTATGTCGCTGGAGCGGCGCTGCGACTAGCACGGTTTAATACACAGGTTGGTATTGCAGATAAACGCTTTTTCCAAGGACTAGCTAGCCCAGCAGCTGCTGCTGTTGTCGCTGGTCTAGTATGGGTCGGTGTTGAGTATGAAGCTGTTGGAACTGATTATGGTTTTGTTGCTGCCGCTGTAACAGGGTTAGCGGGCCTTTTGATGGTGAGCAACTTTAAGTACAACTCTTTTAAAGAAGTGAACTGGCACGGTAAGGTTCCGTTTGTTGCTTTGTTACTAGTACTACTTATATTCGTAGTGGTAGCAACCGAACCTGCCCTTGTGTTATTCCTAGTGTTTGCACTATATGCACTTGCAGGACCTATAAATACATTTCGCACGGTCGATAAGGTGACTCTACACGATGTGGTAGGGGACCACGAAGAAGATGCAGACTTCAAAGCCACTAATGTTGAAGGCTGCGAAAACCAAACAGAAGAGAAGAAATAACGCTAATTCGCCGCGTTATTAATCGAATAGTTTAAAAAGCGACCGAACGGTCGCTTTTTTTATATTTATTCCAGAAAGGGTGTTGACGACGAAGAAAGAATGCGTAAAATGCGCGCCTCCTCAACAGGGAACAGCGAAAAGCTAACAACTGATGAGGATGTCAAAAACCAAGTTTAAAAATAAATAAACAAAAGTTGTTGACAAAAAATAGATGCGCTGTAAGATACGCATCCGCTTCGGGAGAGGCGGCTGGCGGCAAAGAGTAACATCCTTGCTGCTGAGCAAGGTAACGAATCAGCTGAGAGTAATGTTGGTCCTCCTTGCGCAGAAGTCATCTGCGATGATTCTGCACTTTGTTCTTTAAAAATTTAGACAAGACAATCTGTGTGGGCACTCG
>NZ_JAJALG010000054.1:0-15913 GCF_020515205.1 Alteromonas sp. McT4-15 | reverse complement strand
ATCCGATCACTTAAGGTAAAACTGGCAAGGACGAAAAAGAAGAAGAAAAAGTGATCGGATAAAACCGAAATGACCGTTCGGATTCACCGAAATACGCAAGGGGAGCTATTCGTCTAGTCAGTAGAAAGGATTACGAGAGCGCTACGGGCGAACATGGTACTACTAGTGTGTCGTCGAGTGGAATATGCACTCAAAACCTCATGGTGACACCCTGCCAGTACCTTAATGACCTTCTTACTCAGTGTGTCGGATGCTCAAAAGCTTGTCACACTGCACATGATCAGCAAACTATATCTATCCTCCGACAAGACCTATCAGTACAGAGTAAACGCTTGATTGATGTGCAGTCGCGTCCACAGTTTCGTAATAGTCAGGCAATGCAGGACTGGTTTAAGTTACACCTTACTAATACGGAAATCTTACGACAATTAATCGATTTAATGACCGACCCAGAGATTTCGCCAGGAAACCTTATTCGTTTCCTTATTGATTCAAAAGAAATTCGTATAAGTGATCTCAAAAACAAACAGGTAGAGGTGCGCAAGTTAGCACTACCAGACACAAAAGCAGCACTTTACCGTGTATTATTAGATGAGCAGGAGAAGGATGACGACACAATTAAACAGTTGCTGGACTTAATTCGATGACATTGCCTAGTTTAAGTTTAAAACAAGTACAAAGGATTGAAGGAGTTATCCAGGGATGGACAACTAAGCTCACATGGGATTTGTTAGTGCAGCGCATTGAGACAGACCTAGAAATAAAAACAACACGTCAAACTTTAAATACGTACTTGTCCATAAAAACCTCCTACCAGGACAGAAAACAAGCCTTGCGCGGAAAACCTACAGAAGCACTTTTAAAGTTCACTAAACAAGACGTTGAGATGGCAGAACAGGTAAAAAGGCTCCAAGCAGAGAATGCCGCATTAAACAAGCGAGTTGAGCGACAAATGGCATTCATAGCCGAGATTGCCGCATTCGCAAAAATTAACCCATCCGTAATGGACGTTTTAGAACGGGTTAAGTTGAAAGTTACTAAAAATAGCTAATGGAGACAATTAAAGATAAGTCTGTGGGCTAAAATTACGCGTCATGCAGTTAACACAGATATTGAGTGATAAGCAGCATTTGCATAATGCATGATTTTTTAAGCTGCCACATGATGTACTGTATTTATATGGCTGTGATCCATTTTTGTGTTGATTGAATAAAATTTCAATATTAATCAACAATTAAAAGAATTCGTTAAAAACGTCCTCAAACTGTTCCCCATTATTCAATCTTTCTAAGCCACTATACATGTCCTTTGGGTTCATTGACTCTACAGCTATTAGTGATGCTTGATAATACTTTACATTGGTGTTTGGGAAGTCACTAAGGTAAAACACCGACTTAATCTTAGCTACGTCATCATTTGTCACATTAATGTTTTCTGATAAAAATGGCTTTCGGTAATCTGCTTTGATCCCTGTGCCTTCAATGAACCAAGCAGGTAATTGAGTTAGTTCAACAAACAAATTTGTTCTATGTCTGACCTCTGCATGAACAAGTTCATGAGCTATTACATCAGTGCTCAGTCCTTTGGGACCTAAAAATATGCATTCTCTGAATAAACCAGAGTTTTGCATACCTGTGGGGTTAAATCCGAACTTGGCATATTTTGTTTCGGCTGTAGCAATGATTCTAGGGTTGGAAGTGGGAGTACCATAGATATCCGAAACCCTTTTAAATGCTGATTCTACAGCATGAGACAGCTCAACTTGCTTCGAAGTGTCGATACTTTGATCAACATAAAAATCTGGTGACACTTCATTGAAGTGTGTTACCCCTATCAGTTCGCAAGCAATGGCATCTTTTTTAAAGTAGCCAAATGAAGCTATAAAAAACGTCATAAAAACAATGATCAATATCTTAAGTATCTTCATTAAAATTCCAAATATTTATAGTGCTAAAACGACCCAGCTATCGTCTTTTTGTGACTGCTCCATTTGCCTAAACCAAGCAATGTAATTATCAAGATAATCAGTACCCACCCCATTAAATTGCCTTAGCCACTGTTTCAAGCGCATCATCCAATTGTTTAGTGTTTGTATGTGGTAGATACCATCTATAACTCTTTGATTATCAATAGCTATAAGGCGTTTATGATCAAGTTCAAAAGGAAGGTTCTTAACAATGGTTTGATAAGACAAATTGCCATCGGTACACAATACACTCTCAGGCGTTAATACTGGTGCTAGTGATTTCTCCAGATCTTCTCTTGTGTTTCTTTGCAAGACGCAGTGGGTGACAGCACCGTTGCGATCTAATGCAAGCATAACTGGTACTTTAGGTATGTCATGGCTCTTAACACCACGCTTACGTGGAGGTCTTTCCAACTGGCGTTTACCCTTGAACGACTCGTTGATAAAGGTTTCATCGGCCTCAATGATCCCATGAAGCTCTGAAGGCTTTCTTTGTCTTGGTTTAGATAATAACTGATGCCGCCAACGCCAAGCGGTTTTAACATTAATACCTAGTTCACTTGCTGCTTCTCTTATCTTGGCTGTAAACCACATGCCTTCTGAATACTGGTGCCATTTATCTTGCTTTTTCATACCAGATAATGGCGTACCAGTCAGTGAATTAAAAGTTCGTTCACAAGCTTTGCATTTGTATCTCTGCTGTCCTCGTGCTGTTGTTCCGTATTTTGTGAACTCATGGCTACCACAATGAGCACATTCGGCTACGCCCTCCTCATGCACAGCAATAGCTTTACCTACATGATTCGAAGAGATCATTTCTTCGATGTGCTGTCGGAGGCGTTTCAACTGAACAAAAGTTAGATCTTCTAGTGTTGCTTGAAGATTAGCAAACTGAGTATTATTCATAGGCGCTCCTAACATAATTTGATTTACTTAGTATAGCAAACCAACACAGAAATGAATCAGCGCCATTTATATACATGATTCAGGGTGACACGATGCTTCGAAATGGAGTGGGAGATGGATTACCCAAAATTGCAGATAACCACGACAATCCTCAACAGTTTAAGCTTTTCAACATGGATGCTGAGGCTTGGCTAAGGGAGATTGACGATGAATCCGTTGATTTAATTATCACTGACCCACCATATGAGTCACTTGAAAAGCACAGAAAAATAGGTACTACCACGAGATTGAAAAATAGTAAGGCATCAAGTAATGAGTGGTTTACTATTTTTCCTAATGCGCGTTTTCGAGAGTTGCTTCATGAGGTATATAGAGTTTTAAAAAAACAGCCATTTCTACCTTTCCTGTGATCAGGAGACTGCATTTTATGTAAAGCCTCTAGCCGAAGAAGTGGGATTTAAGTTTTGGAAACCCATAGTATGGGACAAAATGAAAATTGGCATGGGATATCATTATAGAGCTAGGTATGAGTTCATTTTATTTTTCGAAAAAGGTAAAAGAAAGCTTACTGATTTATCCGTTTCTGATATTTTGTAAGTTCCTAGAATTTATCGTGGTTATCCGACAGAAAAGCATGTTGAACTATTGGAAATACTAATAAATCAAAGTAGTATGCCACTTGAAGTGGTATACGACCCGTTTAATGGGTTCTGGCTCTACTGGCAGAGCAGCGCTTAACCTTAAACGGCGATTTTTTGGGAATGACACGTGTGAAGAGGCTTGTCTCATCAGTAATGACAGGCTAGCAAAATAGTATTAGGATGATGTATGGCTTTAAAGGAATTGGCATATCCCTCAGACTTTCCGAAGGGCGTCCCCCCTTCAAATTCGGTTGCAGCGAATGGTGTTGCGTACAGAGTTGTAGTAAACAATCCCCCCTCACAAACAGATTTTTGTGGGTATTACAGAGAACCATTTGTACGGAAAATTCCTGCTAATCCTAAACCCAATTTTTTTGGCACATCAATGTACAGGCAATATGAAGCTATCAGGATAGCGAGAGATTTGTATAAAAATCTTAGAGGCAAGGAAATTGCTAAAGGCCAGCTAAACTCTGAATTTGGTATGATTTCTAAGGAGCGAGACGACTCTCATTTTGATGCTTGGGTGAAAGAGAATTGCGGTATCGAACAATTTTTTAGCGTGATTGGTAGCTAAGTATGTTTATTTTACCAAAGTTAAATGAGCTGGGTACTAGTAAGCTTCTTAAGGTATATCACCGCTATGATATTCCAAGAACTTTTTTAGTTAGAACAAAAAAGCTTGGGGACTGTGTCGCTTTCTGGTTTGATGAAGATCATACTCATGACTCATGGTATTACGCTCCAGTCAACAGTGACGAAATCGAGAGATTGGAACGCGGAGATATCCAACTTCGAGACGTTTTTACTCATAAGCATCTATATCAAGTAAAAACTGGATATTGCGAGAACTCTGTTGCATCAATTGAAAAAGTCAATTTAACAAATATAGATATTGAAGCCCTACCTCCAGTAGGATTTGGAGTAAAGGCTCTAGGAAATGGCGAGTTTGATATTGAGCAACGCGATCCAGAAACCTTTACACTAAATTCCCATTCTCACGAAATTAGACTTAAAAGACCAAGAAGCAAAAAGCTTATTGAATGGGAACCGATCGAGTTTATTTTAGGGGCATGGAAAACCCTACATAACAATATTTTAGAATCTGTACAAAATATATCTGAGGATGTTGCTGCTTATCCAGGGGTTGCTAATACTGGATCTTATAAAATGCAGTTTAGATCCTCACATAATAATGAAGTTTATATAGGTGTCGAAAAAGTATTTAGTGCGATCAAAAGTGCACAAGGGTCATTAACAAAACTAAATGAACTAAATGTCGATTTATCCATATTAGAGCAGCTTCTTCTAAATCTAGCAGAATACAATCTTCAATTTGAAATTAGAACGAACTCAGGGGCATTAGTTAACACTCTGGATTATAAGTTGATTGAGAGAACAATGCATTCTCTAAGCGAATTTAATCAGCAAAAAATCTCAAGCGACAAAATACCTCAGGCGAATGAAATAGAGCGCGTTATTACTTATATTCAAAAGAAAGCGAGGTGTCTTCCTTTTACTTCGGAGACCGAAGAGATTTCACATAGGCAAATAGGCTATTACAAGACAGCATCAGATCTACTTGGATTAAGTTCGAAGGGTCAACTGACACCAAGCGGTTGGAGACTGTCTGAGTTGGAAAGCGAACAGGATATATTCGGCTTGCTTTGCGATAGGTTTGAAACTTCGCAGTGCGGCTGGGCATGGCTAAAATATTCTGAAGTTAGATCGGCGTTAGACTTAGACCCTGATACCGCTGAAGCTTTCTTGAGGAGCCATTCTACGGGATTGAGCGAATCGACTTTAGTCAGACGCGCATCAACGCTGAGAAAGTGGCCATTGGTATTTCGAGAAAAATTACTACAATAGTAATCTGTTAACAGAAATATTTGATATATGTCTTGGGCAGAAAAATCCAGATTACAGGTCAACGTCATTGCTAAGCAGTCCGTGAAGAGAAAGAGAGAACTTCTGAGTTATAAATTATTTCACTAAAGCCAGAAGTCCTTAGAAGTTTAAGGCAGTTTCTTTTCAAGTATTCTTAGGAAGTCATTCTTTTCGTGTTCTGGCAATCGATCAAACATTTCGACTAGCCTAGCCATCTTTTCGTTTTCACAAAAAAAATAGTTTAATGGGACTTTCAGTTCCGCCGCAATTCTAGAAAGAGTTTGAAGGTCCGGTGTATGTCTGCCTTTTTCATAATGGTTCATTCGTCCACTCGCAGAGCTTGGGTCCAAGCCAATACTAATTCCCAAAGCTTTTTGTGAGACTTTTGCTCGTGTCCGAGCTTGCTTGAGACGAGCGGGGAGTGGGTTTGTAAAATCCAATAGCTAATCATAGACATAATATACGGTACTTAGATTCTCTAAGTTTAAGTCTATCATGTATACTTAGTAATCCTAAGTTTTGTGTTGGATAGATTATGGCTAGGTCTTATTCCGTCGAGGTAAGAAGTAAAGTTCTAGAAAAGGTAAAAGCTAATGAATATCGAGTATCAGAAATTGCACGGCAATTCGGGATTTCAAAGAGCACGATATACTATTGGATCAGTGTCGAAAATCGTAAAAATGCACCTTCCAAAGAACAGTTCATTAGAAGAAAATTAGAAGAAAAGCTCCAGAAAGTCTCTGAGGAGCGTGAAGTACTAATTAAAGCGTTTTCAATTTTTGCGAGAAAAATAGATTAAGATGCAACACATACCGGTTTATAGTGACCATCTTAATAAATTATGTGTAGTGGAGTTTTTTCCCGAGGGAGCGTAACCGCATAGCTATTAAGTGGTCTTAGCGTAATGGGCCCCACTGCTTTTCTAGCAGGTACACCTAGGAGAAAGTCAATCCAAGCAAAAAAACTGTTCATATAGTTAGAGTCATGTCATGTGTAGTAGCTCATATCTGATCTGACAGTTTCGATGAATAGGTTTTCTACCTGACAGGCAGCTAAGACGTGAAGCAGACAGTCACCTAACTCATTTTCGGAAAATCGAACATTTGCAATTTACGGATTACTTTGAATAAGGCTGAGCAGTGCCTTAGTATTTTGCGTGCTGGATTATAGTTCAACAATCATCGCTACATGTGCGATTTCGACTGAGAACTAAAAAAGGCCAGTAGCTTCCTTTAGAATGTCGCACTCCATTGTTACGCGTTTAAGCTCTTTTTCTAGCTGCTTAATTCGGTCGGATTGTTCTTGAGACTGCCTATGTTCTTCACTGTCTGGGCCGTAGGCTTTTATCCAGTTATACAGCGAACTGCTAGTAACTCCCAGCCTCTCAGAAACGCTAGCTATCGAATAACCTTGGTCAGTAACTTGTTTGACGGCTTATATTTTAAATTCTTCTGTAAATCGCTGAGACATCTTTTCTCCTTAGTACACATAATTATAAAGCAATTAAGTGTCTAGAGAAGTCTGGTCGATTCAAGTTATAGGTTCGAGGTACGTCTCTAAATCCCCCTCACCGCCTTTCCAACTTCCCATCGAAAATCGTGAATTTATTTGTGGCCAAGCTGACGATTTCGGCATCATGGGTAACGAGCAGTATGGTGGTGCCTTGGGTGTTAAGAGTTTGTAGAATCTCCCCTATGGCAAGGGTGTTTTTGTGATCCAGATTACCGGTTGGTTCATCGGCAATAACCAGTGTTGGGTTATTAATTAACGCTCGGGCAATAGAAACCCGTTGTTGCTGGCCGCCTGATAACTGGCTGGGGAAATGATGGAGCCGGTGATTAATGCCTAACTGTTCTGTCAACGTTTTTGCACGTTCGACTTTCTCATCACTGACTTTACCATCTAAAAGCTTTGCTGGCAGCACGATATTGTCCATCACAGTCAAATGATCGATGAGTCTAAAATCTTGAAAGACAATACCTACATTAGACAGTCGGGTAAGCGCCAAACTTTTCCGTGAAAGGCCATATAAATCGGTGCCATTATAAGTTACCGAGCCGGAGGTGGGTTTTAATAGCCCGGCGGCCACGTTAACAAAAGATGACTTACCACTTCCTGAAGGGCCGGTAATGGCAATGAAATCACCGTCTGAAATAGTTAGGTTTAGCCCGTTGAGGGGAGTCGTCTTTACAGTGTCAGAAAGATAATCTAAGGTAATGTCAGAAAACGCTATCATTTATCCTCCTACATTCAAGTTTAGGTAACTTTTATTGTCCACTTGTGCCGGAGAGATAAGCACAATGGTTATTGGATCAGTGGTATTCGTTGCTAAAACTAAGGCAGCTTGCTTTGCTTCAACAACCTGAAACTCTGTTAATTGTGCGGTGCTAGTGTCGTCGTCAGCCAGTACATAGAGTTTAATAAAGTCTCCACCTTCATACCAAGATAGCCGGGGCACTTCTAATGCATTGATCAGTTTATTTGAGCGGATTTTAGCGGTCCATTCACTGCCTATGAGCGAGTCTGCGTTACTCGACGATGCCAGTTGCGCGCGAGCGACAAAATGGCCGTTTACGCTTATTTTGTTCACCGATGAAACACTAAGATTAATCGACTTTTCCGTTTGTGGGTTATAAAAGCTAACTCGGTTCCCTACATCTATGGCGTTAAAATAATACTCTGGAATGCTGATAGAAAAGCTTAAATTTTGCGGGTCGCTAATGTCGAATAAAAACTGGCCACTGGTTACGCTGTCCCCTATATTGACATTTACTTCTGAAACAATGCCGGTTAATGGAGATACAATTTTTAGTTCTTCTACTTTTCTTTTTAATATATCAAGGGCTCGTTTTCTTAGAGAAAGCTTCTTATCAAAATTGTCTATTTGGCTCTCGTAAATTCCAGACTTCAACTTTTTAAGGTTACTTAATGACGCCAATTGTGCTGTTAACCGTTTGACCAAAAACTCAGATTTCGTAAAGGTTAGTTTTGAGTAGGAGCCGGTATCGATGAGTTCGATATACGCCCGATGATTAAGCTGTGCCTCTTCAAGCTCAAGTTGCGCGATACCTATTTTTCCTTCTAAATCGATGATAACTTCACGTAACTCTGACTTTCGGATCTCTGAATTGACTTGCTCTGTTTCATATTCGTATAGGGCGGTGTCATATTCATCGATTAAAGCATTGTTGACGATTTCCACTGCAATTTGCCCTGCGTCGATGGCAGAGCCGCTGTTAACCGCCACGGCTTTAACAATACCAGACGAGGAGGCCGCCACACTTCTGTATGACGCAGATTCAAGCACCGCTGAGGCAACCACCACACTATTCGATGGCTTTGTTTGCAGCGCTAAAATTTTGCTCTTGGGTACGTCTATGCGGTCCGTCTTTAAGAAAAAGAAAGCTAAGGCTACCAAACCAAAAACAGCGAGTAATATACGTGTTTTTAGTTTATAGCGCGGCGCTATTACTACATCCATGGTTTAAAAATACCCTTATTTTACGTAAGAACATAAATAGAATCAAAATGAGAATGACAGAGACGACGGCGAGAAAAGCAAAGCAATAGCTTCTAAGTGATGGCCATAAATTTAATCGGTATACAATGAATATCGATGCGCCCAAACAGGCAAAGGTTGCAGAGGCTATCCGCCCCACTAAATACCACAGTGTTTGGCCCTCAGAGGCACCAATGCTTAGTAGTGTATTTATATTCGATTTATAAAAGTTTAATGTCGATTCTGCCGCCGCATAGCAACCAAATACGGCAAGAAAAATAAGAAACCCAGACAGCAAGAAAAGGAAGAATAAATAGAATAGCTGGTTAATAATTTCTCTATTTTTGTAGTCAGTATAATTGATGATGTTGGCTATTTTTAGTTCGGGTGGTAAAACGGATTTAATCTGTTCCACCACTAGGCTTAAATTGTTGGCGGTGGTATTGATTGCAATAAACTCCAACTGGGAAATGGACTTAAGCTTCTGGTAAGCCACCAAGTCAGTGTCATCCAATAGGCCCGCATAGGGAAACTCAGCTTCAATCGCATTAATGTGCATCAGGTATTTTTGCCGGTTTGTGGTACCTTTGTCTTCATCGAGCGTAATGTACTCCATGTAGAGCTTTTGAGTTGCCGACTGGTTTATAAGCCTCTGTAATTGGGGTGAAGCGTTAACATCGAAGCGTACGTCACTGTTTTTTACCACTTTGTCATAGTTGTCACTATTGGTGAGTATTTTGAAATAATCGCCATATATGGCGTTCATTCTTACGTCTATTTTCTTTCCATCTAAAACAAAAGGCGAAAGGATGTCTCTTGTAAGGTAGGGAAACATGGAGGACATGGAATAATCCTCAATAGCATTCTTTTCCACCAATCTATCAAGAACGGTAGTAATAGGTGCGACGCTCTTAGAAAGAACGATATTACCAGTGCTTTCAAAATTGAAGCTATTGTTGTTTAGGTCGATAATGGCAATATTTTCAATATTCTCGTTAAAAAGCCTATCTTTGAGAAAATCAAAATCACGCAAAGTGCTATATGTACTTAAGAGCAATAGGGTTACGATACTCACAGACAAAGTGACGTAGATGCCAAATTTAAACTCATTGATAATTTTGGCCGTCACACGGTATCGAGTCATTGATGATGTAAAGAAAACGGCGCTAAATAGAAAAACGGTTGTAATAACAATAATAATAAAAGGAATAGTGAAAAAGAATTGCTTATAAAGGTAAGGGTAAACACTTATACCAGAAAGGTTGATTGAAAATCTATAACTGAAAAAGGTTAAGCCAAGATAGAACAAAAGCCCTACTATAATGCTATATTTAAATAGCTTTGAAGCCGTAAAAAGCGATGCAGTTGCGATAAACTGCGCCAGAGTTTTGCTTGTCCAACCTAGTTTACTGATTATGCCTATGTCTCTTCTAAAGGACGTATAAACGATGTAAGAGAAAATCAAGCTCTCTAAAACCAGTAAACCGTAAAAAAAACGTTGAATACTTTTGTCAAAGACATTGACTTTTTTATCGAATTTATATTCCAACGAAGAATAATATATGCCTTCAGTTACCAAAAAGTCTTCTGTCGGTATGAATGCTCCTATCTTCCCTATTATTCTATCCTGATTAGCAGATAGATCACGCTTTGCTTTAATAATAATTGATAGGGATTCGACTTCTGACTCTTCAACTATTGCAGAATAATCACTGATAATTATTGCTTCGGGGAGACTTTTGTCATTGTCACTACCAAATGAACCATTGTAGTAATATTTTTTTTCGGCAATGGAAATGACTTCGTTTTTAATAACTTCTTTGGCTAATTTCTGGTGGATATCTTTTCTAAAATAAATGCAGTTGGATGTTTTACAACTAGTGATATTTTCTTTGAAGGCTATCTCATTAGAGAAGTACAAGGCATTGAGTACGTGCAGGCGGTTTATGGTAAAGCTAATAAGGCTTTTTTTCGCTAAAGTGATGCTTCCTTGTTCTCTTTCTAGAGTAGATATTAAAGACAGAAGCTTGCTTTTTTCAATTGAACTTCCATTAAATATAATACTGTTAAAGCTTTCTTTGTTACTAAATAGCCCTTTATTGTTTGAATCTATGACATGACTGATAAATAAGGCACAAATATTAGTGGCAATTAGGAAGATAATCACCCTGAATTGAAGCGCATTTTTACGATAGATGTTTTGTAAAAAGTGATAAAAAATCACAATTTTTACCCTGTTATTATAAACTGAAATACAGCCGTTTCTTGGCTTAATTTGGTACTAGTGATTTTCTCATCTATGGCTCTACATGGCGGGCAGGGCATAGCGTTGCTATCCAGACTGATATAATACAGTTCGTATTTTGTATCTCTTTCACCTTCTAGGTTGAGAAAATCTTTTAACTTGGCGATATTATCCAGCCCTGGGCTTTTGTGGCTCAAGCATTTATCTTGGGTGAAATCGACGTTGGTATTAACTTTTTTTTCAATTATAGAGCCCACTCCGTCGTAGACAATACAGGGAGTGCTCGTATCAACAACAATGAGTCGGGGAACCTTAAAGTCAAAACCGAGAGCGTTAAAATCATTCACGGTTAGGTGTGTTTTCAAAGTAGCACTGGTACAAACAGGTGCAAAAAAAGACGCGAGTAAAAGAATTATAAATCGTTTCATAAATTTCCCTTAAAAAAATGTAGAGCGTTAAAGTTTTACATACGCTCTACTTATTTTTTATAATTATGGTAAATTGATTACTTGACACTCAAGCCAATTACCGCAAACCATGGAGAGTCCATTACCGGTTTCAATAACCTGGCATTTATAAACTTCCTTACACCATAAGGTCATTCCTGCGCTAGCAATTCCAGGCATTAGAATTAGAGCGGCAGCAAGTATCAATTTTCTTTTTAGCAATTTATACATGTATTTTGCTCCTTTAAAATTTAGTAAAGTATACTGCGTACTTTAAAAGAGGCTTTGAATACTTAGCTGCAGGCAGATGGAAGATATTTAAAAACTATCCGTAGCTGGGTAACATCTCAATTCCCTTTGATTAAGTACATAAATTAAACTACCGGATTTTTTGGTTGGTTTCAAATGCTAAATGCCTTTTTTCTGAATCGACCAGACTTTATTAGACTGATTTTCTTTTTAATTCTTCTAGCTTTTCATAAACCAGTGGAGGCATATTATTTGCTTCACCATGCTTGCGTCTAGAGTTATGAAACATTTCGATTTAATTGAATATGTCGGCTCTTGCATGTTCACGTGTTATATAAATTTTTCTCTTAATTCGTTCTCTCTTAAGTAGCTGGAAGAAACTCTCTGCTACCGCATTATCATGGCAGTTCCCTCGACGGCTCATGCTGGCTTTTAGATTATGCTCCGTTAGGAAGTCGCTCCATTCATAGCCTGTAAATTGACTTCCCTGATCTGAATGTATAAGTACCTGCTTTTGGGGCTTTCGTCGCCATACCGCAGCTAGCATTGTAAACCTCCCCTAAACTAGTGGCATACCCTTTTAGAGTTCTTCGGCGTACACTGAGCCAAGAAGGAGAACTCCTGATGAAAAAGTCCCGATACACAGAAACAGAGATCGTTAAGATCCTGAAGGAAGTGGAAGCAGGCCGACTGGTTAAAGAAGTCTGCCGTGAATACGGCATTTCTGATGCCACCTACTACAACTGGAAAGCCAAATACGGTGGTATGGAGGCGTCGGATATCAAGCGCCTTAAAGAGCTTGAGGACGAGAACAGGCGGCTGAAGTCGATGTTTGCCGATCTCAGCCTGGAACACCGGATACTCAAAGATATCGTTGAAAAAAAGCTGTAAAGCCAGCGATCAGACGTGAACTAGTGAATTATGCGAGAGAGCAGCATGGCGCCAGTTTGCGGATGGCGTGTCGCGTAGTTGGCATCAGTGACTCGGTCTATTGATATCAGCCGGATAAAGCGCGCGATAACAAGGTCATCGCCAAGCTCCAGGAAGCCGTTGAACGCTATCCCGCTTACGGCTTCAGCAAGCTACTTAAAATCCTGAAACGTTGGGGGCACGGTTGGAACATACAAGCGTGTGTATCGCATTTACTGTGAGTTAAAGCTCAACAAACGACGACGTGGCAAGAAGCGCTTGCCAACAAGAAACCCTGAGCCACTGGAAGTGCCAGCCCAGGCCAACCATTGCTGGTCGATGGACTTTATGTGTGACAGCCTGCAATGCGGCAGGCGCTTCAGAACGTTTAACCTGGTGGATGACTTCAACCGTGAAGCGTTGGCCATTGAGATTGATTTAAACCTGCCGTCGCAGCGTGTTGTACATGTGCTGGAACGCGTTGTCGCGTGGCGGGGTTATCCTGCCAAGCTACGCATGGATAATGGGCCAGAGTTCATCTCAATCACACTGGCCAGCTGGGCAGAAGAGCATGGCATCATGCTGGAATTTATTAAACCGGGCAAGCCGACCCAGAACTCGTATATCGAGCGTTTTAACCGGACTTACCGCGACGAAATACTCAATATGTACGTCTTCAGAACACTCAATGAAGTGCGTGAACTGACGGATAGCTGGATGACTGAATACAACGAAGAGCGCCCCCATGATGCACTGAATGATCTGACACCATGGGAATATTTAACCAAGCATGAACTGGCCGAAACCTCTAATTATGGGTGTAACTAATTAGGGGAGGTTTACACTTCTAAGAGTTTCATAAATAGTCTTACCTCTAACTATAAGAGGCTCAATTAGAATAAACAGCTTACTCGAAAGCTGCAATAAATGTATTATTCACCCCTTTACGCAAACAATTAACAGATATATCAGAGTAAAACACGTTTGGAGTATTAACTGAAACGGGGGGACCCATATTTAAAGCGCCTCACATACTTTGATTTTTCGATATCTAGCTGTACTATTGGTTGATACCCGCGAAAATAGTACGAACTACATTTTTTTAAGAGTGCCTAAATGGAATTATCAATTGAGGGCTACAAATCTATAGCCTCAAAAAAACAACTTGAAATCAACGGACTAACTATACTTTCAGGCGCAAATAGTTCTGGTAAATCAAGTTTTATGCAGCCGTTCTTAGTCCTAAAGCAAACGATTGAAAATCATTACGATTCAGGTTTCCTCCAACTCCTCGGTGAGAATGCTAAGCTGACCGATTCAACACAGTTGATATCAAAAGTACCCGGTTACAAAAGGAAATCCTTTAGTATTGAAATGAAAAATGGGACGAGATGCTCATCATTAAGTTATAAATACAAAAGAGGATACGGATTACAGATAGAGTCAACTAGACTCTCAGACCAAGATAAAGGTATAGACATCACGTTAAAGGTAGGGATGAGGCATGAAGATATAGCAAGCCGTTTGCCTTCAGAAGACTTTGAATTTATAAATAAATTTTACGAAGAGAAGGACATTAGACCTAAGTGGAAGGCATATCGCAACAAGTGTTTTATAGAAGCAGAGCTTTCCTTCGATGAGGCAAATTTCATACCTGTGAAAGCTGGATTGGAACCAGCGACACAAATTGAGAGATTAGTTACGAGGTTAATTCATGTTCCAGGGCTTAGAGGCAATCCAGAAAGATCTTATAAAATTGCAGCTAGTGAAGATGTTTATCCTGGTTCATTTGAGAAATATGTTGCTGCAATTATAAGTAACTGGTCGAAGCAAAACAAATTTAAAGCAAAATATGATGAGCTCATAAAGCATTTAAAAATATTAGGCTTAGCTAGTAATATCAAAACAAGCAAAGTGAATGACACCAGTGTCGAGATACAAATATCCCGAAGTGAAAATAGTGAAAAGGCTGATTGTGTCAATATCGCGGATGTCGGTTTTGGAGTTTCTCAAACCCTACCAGTACTCGTTGCTCTTCTAGCAGCAAAGAAAAATCAGTGTGTTTATATTGAACAACCTGAACTACATCTTCACCCAAAGGCCCAATTTAAGCTAGCGAACATAATAAACACAGCTGTTAATAGAGGAGTCAAGGTAATTATTGAGACTCACAGTTCAATACTTATAAGGGGTATTCAAATCGCTGTCGTTAAACGGGAACTCGAGAAAGAAAAAGTCTCACTAAATTGGTTTACACAAGACAGCAAATCTGGCGAAACCAATGTTGCTAATGCAAAACTAGATGAGTTCGGAGCATTTGGGGAATGGCCAGAAGATTTCGACGATACGAGTCTCATGGTTGAGCAAATGTATTTGGATGAAGTTGAGGCGCTTGCTCATGAAAAAAGCTAATTTTGATATAGTGATCGATGCTGACATAGCAAGAGCATCAGGCACTTCCGAGCATCCAATTTCTAAGAGCTGCAGAGGTCTATTAGAATCCGTCATGGATAACGACCATTCTGTAACGATGTGTCCTACTCTCACTGCCGAGTGGAAAAAGCATCGTTCTATGTTTGCAACGAGATGGCTTGCCTCAATGACAGCACGGAAAAGAGTTAAGCGAATAACTCCTCATACTGTAACTACCCACTTGATCAATACGAATATAAACAACGAGAGAAAAGCAAAAATAGCACTGAAAGATGCCCATCTTGTAGATGCAGCATTGTCATCCAATGAAATCATTGCATCAAATGACGACAATGCTAGGAATGTGTTTTGTGAGTTGACTCAGACCTGTGGAAATCTTAAATCCGTAAAGTGGTTTAATTGTATAAACGACAAACAGATTCTCAATAACTTTTTATCTACGAATTGCTTTGTTCCACGTGAATATTATCTATGTAGTCCGAAAGAGTAATTTCAATAGATACGCGTAAGTTACAAGGAAATATGAAAAAATTCTCTATATTACTTTCACATTGATTGGAGGCTTCCATAAATGTCTGTCTTAAGACCGGTTAATTTAGTTATTGTTGGTAGTTTTGATATGCGCCAGTGAATTTGTCCACTTCCCCATTAATGAGACAGTGCTGAATTAGAGTTTTCTAATTTTTCTCGGTAAGCTGCCGGAGGCAGGTTACCCAGACTTTCATGTGTTCT
>NZ_JAJALG010000053.1:0-16214 GCF_020515205.1 Alteromonas sp. McT4-15 | reverse complement strand
TTTTGACTACACTGCACAATGCTTCTTGAAGAGAAAGTTGTCGTAGCATAACCATAAGGCTCTCAAACGGCGTCCTGCCGTTTGAAGGTCATCGTGCCCGAGCTCGACCACACCTCAGTCGACACTAGTCTTAATGATTATGCCAAAACATGCTTTTTGAAGTGAGATATTATGCAAATACATAAGTGTCGTTTGAAGGTTGCAAAGTGACTCACGCCTCTCTTTCAAAACAACAAGCCTCAGTTTTGTATAACGACTTGTCAAAATGCATGCTCTTATGAAAGGGAGCGAGTATTGGTATAGGACTAGAGCGCTTGCGGGGCTTGCATTGTCGCAGTGTTAACGTAAAACTGTCGTATCACTGTCGAGATAAATTTCCTAACGTTAGATGGCGCGATTAACGGAAGGAGACGCGAGATGGATATGAAAATAGACACCCAAAAACTCATTGAACTTCGCAATGCTAAAGCGTGGAGCCAACAGCACTTAGCAGATGTATCTGGCTTGAGCTTGCGAACCATTCAACGCATTGAGAAAAATCAGTCAGCTTCTCAAGAGTCGGTCAAAGCCATTGCGGCGGCATTTGATGGCACCCCGGATATGTTGCTTGTAACACCCTATAAATACGAGCAACAAAATGTTACCTCACCGGCCAATTCGTCAACGTTAAACCAGGTGAGTTTTTCATTATCACGCCAACATTTAATGTGGCTTCTCGGCGCTCTGATTATCTCATTAGTTGTGATGATGTATTGGTCGCAGGCGGTTAACGCCACTGACAGCAAAGGTAAAGTGGTGGAAGCAGGAGCACTTGTACAAATTGATGATGCGACACTGCAAGATGGCATGGATTGGTTGCTGCTAGTTGATAGCCAGCGTTACGCGCAAAGCTGGGATGAAAGTGGCCCTATTTTTAAAACCAGTGTGACACAAGCAAAATGGGTTGAGGCCATGCAACTGGTGCGCAAGCCTTTGGGTGAGGCAACCTCAAGAGAGCTTGCCACAGCGCAGGCACCCACAACGTTACCCGGTTTACCCGATGGCGAATATCTCATATTAACGTTTTCTACCCAATTTGACGCCAGTTCCTCGCTGGCTACAGAAACGTTATCAATGGTGAATATTGACGGACAATACAGAACTATTGGGTACTTTATTCGTTAAAAATGGAAGGCATCGAATGCGGTAAGTACTATTTTCTTCACAGAAAAATAAAAGTAGAAAAACAGTGCTAAATTTGAATTTCTGCATTATGGTGGAATAAGAAAGAGTTCGAAAAATACAACGAACTCATGAGGCAGATTGTGTAGTACTGCTTCTCAGTCGACGCGAGTAGGGGAGGATGTCCTGTTTCGAGCGGCACCTTCTCAATAAGCGGAACTGTAGCTTGTTAGCCTAAGTCATAGTGACTTAAGCCATTGGGCTAATCTGGCTTTATTTACCGGAGTGAAGGATGCCAAGAAAAAATTCTACCGATACCAAAATTTACGTCCTCGATACCAATATTCTGCTTCACGAACCTCACGCCTTTCTCTCATTTAAAGAACACGACGTCGTTATTCCAATGACAGTGTTAGAAGAACTCGATTACATCAAGGACAGCAAAAAAGACGTCGCTCGCGATGCGCGTGTTTCTATTCGCGCAATGGAGGATTTACTACACGATGCAACCCCTGAGGATATGCTCGCTGGCGTATCAATGGAAGGGCTAGGCGCAGGGCAAACAGCACCGACAGGCAGTTTGTCTATATTTGCAGACCTTAATATGGTGGAAGCGCAACAAGTTTTCACCAGTAATGAAAACGACAACCGAATTATCAATGTGGCTTTACACTTGCAAAAGACCTTTGCGCCACAAAAGGTCGTGCTGGTGACCAAAGACCTAAATATGCGCCTTAAGGCAAAGGGAGCCGGGCTTGCACATGTTGAGGATTATCGCACCGATCAGCTCATCACTGATATCAAATACCTCTCTCGAGGCTTTCACACCTTTGAAGGTAACTTTTGGGATAATGTAAAAAGTGTAGATAGCCGACAGGAAGGCCGTGACACCATTCACACTGTACCCAAATCCATGCTTCCCGAAGCATACGTAAATGAGTTTTTACTGGATGAGTCACAACAGTTTGCTGGCCTTATTGAAGAGATTTCAAATGATACGCTTGAGGTACTCGACTTAGGCTACGAGCGCTTGATGAGTCGTCATGCATGGGGGATTACGCCTAAAAATATTGGGCAGGCGATGGCACTTCATGCCTTGCTCGACCCACACATTGATATGGTTATTTTAACCGGGCCGGCGGGGAGTGGTAAAACCTTGCTCGCGTTAGCTGCAGCGCTTGAAATGGTGGTAGAGCGCAATATGTACGATAAAATTATCGTAACGCGAAGTACACCAGAGATTGCTGAGTCCATCGGCTTTTTACCGGGCACTGAAGAAGAAAAAATGCTGCCTTGGCTTGCTGCCATTACCGATTCTTTAGAGGTGCTTCACAAGCACGATGAAAACACCAAAGGCTCAATGAATTACATCATGGAAAAAGCCAATATTCAGTACAAGTCAGTTAACTTCATGCGTGGGCGCAGTATCCAAAATGCCATCGTAATACTCGATGAGTCACAAAACTTAACGGCATCTCAGCTTAAAACCATTATTACGAGGTGCGGTGAAGGTACCAAATTGATTGTAGGCGGTAACCTTGCTCAGATTGATAGCAACTATCTATCGGCAGTGACATCGGGCCTGACCTACCTTGTAGAGAAATTTAAAGATTTCTCTGGCAGTGCCACGATTAACCTTGATGGCGTGGTGAGAAGCCGTCTAGCGAGCTTTGCTGAAGAAAATCTGTAACGCTACCTCGTCTAACGACAGCCTTCATTTTTGAAGGCTGTTCGCGTGTTCTCCTGTTATTTTCTAATAACAGAACAACATTTCAACTGTTATACTTCTGTGTACTTGTTACCCGTAGCATAGCAACAACATTGCGCTACTAACCGGACGTTTAACACAGAGGAGCCAGCTAGTGGCTAAGTATGACGAACTCGCTCGTCAAATTAACGCTCAAATCGAACGCGGTGTTTGGGTAAAAGGTGAGAAACTACCGTCGCTCAGAAAGCAAGCCGAGCAAACCGGCTTTAGTCTCATGACGGTGCTTCACGCATATCAATTGCTTGAAAGTCAGGGCGTCATTAGCTCAAAGGCACGCTCGGGGTTTGTGGTAGCGGCGTCTACCGATCCTAAGCAATCTGGCAGAGTACATAGCAGAGTCGAGGTTTCAGATGCGGTTAGCGTGAATGATTTTGTGTATGAGGTACTTCAGGCATCTCGCGACCCGCATATGTTTAGTCTTGGTTTTGCCTATCCAGACCCTTCTTTATATCCGCGCCAGCACCTCAACAAGTCGATTTCTTGTGCCGCTCAACAGATCTCATTAACAAGCGCTATGGACAATTTACCCCCGGGTAATCTTGAGCTTCGCAAAATAATCGCTAAGCGTTATGCCGCGCGTGGGGTCAGTATTTCACCCGATGACATTATCATTACGGCAGGCGCACTAGAGGCGCTAAATTTAAGTTTGCAGGCCTGTACGCAACCTGGAGATTGGGTTGTTATTGAATCGCCTGTTTTTTATGGTGCCCTACAGGCATTACAACGTTTAGGGCTTAAAGCCATTACCGTAAAAGTTACGCCTGAAAATGGCCTAGATGTGGCAGCCCTTGAGCGTGCGTTGCAAAATCATCTGGTTAAAGCCTGTTGGTTAATGAGTAGCTATCAAAACCCGCTGGGTTATTCACTATCAGATGATACTAAGCAACGAATTGCTGGCCTGCTAGATGCTTATAATGTCAGTTTAATCGAAGATGATGTCTACGCTGAGTTATACGCACAAGGTAAAGCGCCCTTGCCAATAAAACACTTTATTAAAAATACCAACAGTATGTTGTGTTCGTCATTTTCAAAATCGCTAGTGGCAGGATACCGGATAGGTTGGGTGGCTGCGGGCAAAAACGCACTTAGTATTCAAAAGCAGCAATTAATGAGTACGCTTGCCACTAGCGCGCCAATACAATTGGCATTAGTTGATTATCTGACGAAGAAAAACTACGAATTGCATTTGAAGCAGCTGCGCAAAAAACTCATCGTCCGAAAAAAAGACATGGTTGATTTTCTCTGCGACCTTCTCAAAGACGTTGCCACCGTGTACTCACACAGCGGTGGTTATTTCGTATGGATTGAGTGCCAACCTCACATAGACGCCATGCAAGTTTACCAAGAGGCGCTGCGCCTTAATATCACTATTGCGCCGGGTAAGCTATTTAGTGTAACTGAGCAATATGATCACTGCTTTCGCCTTAATGCCTCATTCGAACTTAATGAAGCAAGACGCAATCAACTTCGCAAGTTAACCCATTTCATAAAAGCACTGTCAAAAGAAGAACAATATAGTACAGATTTAAATAGCATCTGATCTATAAAGAAAGCACCAAACTGTAGCTATGTAAAACCTGTTGAACCTTTACCATTGGCGCAAAATTCTCTAGGAGAAAGCCAATGTCAGCGGTGAAAATTAGACAGGAAGACATTATTGTTTGTGAACCTGTCGGCGACAACAAAATTTATATTCGTGAAGAGACAGGACGCTATCAAAAAATAAGGCGTTACCTTAATGTCCTGCTGGTGGCACTGTTTATTGCACTTCCTTTTCTGCAATACCAAGGTCAGCAAGCCATTTTGTTTGATGTAGGCCAACAAACACTGACACTCTTTAAGTGGGTTTTGTATCCACAAGATCTTATGATTTTTGCGCTGCTATTTATACTTGCAGCGTTTACCTTATTTTTAGTCACTCGTCATTACGGTAGAGTGTGGTGTGGCTTTACCTGTCCGCAAACCGTTTGGACTCTCGGGTTCAACTGGATAGAGCGGCGAATTGAAGGTACACATAATCACAGTAAAGCATTAGACAAACAAACGCTCTCACCACGCAAATTCGCAGTAAAAAGTGCAAAGCACACTGCATGGCTCGCCACAAGTCTACTTACCGCGTTAGTTTTTATGTCGTATTTTTATCCGGCAACACAGCTATATCGCGAGTTTTTGACATTCTCTGCACCTGCGCTTATTTCAGGGTGGACGCTATTTTTTGCCGTATGTACTTATATAAATGCGGGGTGGATAAGAGAAAAAATGTGCACGCACATGTGTCCGTATTCTCGTTTTCAAGCCGCCATGTTTGACAATAGTACTTCGCTAGTAACCTATGATAATGCACGAGGCGAGAACCGAGGCCCTAGAAAGCGCAACTCAACTACCCACAACTTGGGTGACTGCGTTGACTGTACCTTGTGTGTTCAAGTGTGCCCGGCAGGCATTGATATTCGCAATGGCATTCAATACGAATGCATTAACTGTGGCTTGTGTATCGACGCGTGTGACAAGGTGATGGCGAAGTTTGGGTATGCGAGTAAGCTTATTAGGTTTGCTCGTGCTGGTAGATCAACTGGGCGTAGGTTCACCAACTATTTGTACGGCATGGCGATTATTGCAATTATTCTTGCAATGGCTGGGTGGACATTCGACAGACAAGATTTTGAAGGGGCTATCAGTCGCGATCGCAATACGCTGTATCGCGAGAACAATGCTGGACGAATAGAGAATACGTACACCCTTACATTGCTCAATAAATCACGTATCAGTAAACAGTTTGCTGTTGCTATCACCGCGCCCATAGATATGAGAATTACGCAAATAAATGACATTATTGTTGCGCCAGGAGAAAAACGCATCATACCTTTTTCTGTAGAAGCCATGCGTTTTCCTAATAAGGAAATGACTCACGTAAGCTTTGATGTTATCGATAAGCACACGGGGAGCATCGAGCAGCACACCGTGATGTTCTACGCTCGCTAATCGACCACCTCTATCTGAAAACGGCCTGTTTGAATATAACGTTGTGTATCTTCAGAAACCTGCCCAAAGGGAATTTGGGCAGGGCCTGTCGGGTCATATAGCACGTAAGTTTGACCGTCGTGTTCTATCTTCTCATCACCTTCTAGGGGCGTAAGTGCAATGCCAAGCAACGCGTGGTTAGGTAAAAATACCATTATCATTTTTGTTGATGGTAAAAACGCTCTTACCATCGACGATGCAAGGACTGCCTTACTGTCACAGTCGCCGAGGTTTTGCATCAAAAGCCCTAAAGGAGGCGCAAAACCTGAGCCATTACTTGCGACTCTATCTTCAAGGGTATCGTAAGGGATACTTTGTAACCAACTCAGCAGCAGGGAAAAATAAGCGCGAGAATCTGAGTGGGTTTTTATCTTTTCATAAAACGCTTGTGAAGCGGGGACCATTGGCTTGACCGACTCAGCGATATACCTGAGGTGGTCAGGCTTAATGGCTTGCTGGTTAAACAGCGTGGTAAATCGCGTAAAGTAGTGTTGGTAAAGGTATTCGTCGTAAGCGTTTTGTTGAATCTGTTGTAGGTGTGTTAATACGTTTTCTACTTTTTCGTCATCGAACCCTTTTACTCTAATGTCTATGGCCTCGCGCTTTGGTTTTATCTCTACTTTTGCATCTCTCGGGTTAATAGACTTTGCTTCTTTTAATAAGGCAACGGTGACATAACGCTGTGCAATTTTAGGTCTGTAGTTGGTTTGTCCAAGTGGGGCATCTTCAAGTGTTTCACTGGGGATCTCAAAAGAGAGGTCGTGACGAGTCTTTTCGGCGTCTAACCACACATAGTTAAACTGAATGCCATTATCTGTTTTAATTTTTTCAAACAGTAACTGCTCCGCACACGACATGCGCGGAGCTGCAAAAAGTAATAATGCTAATGCGAGCGTTGTGTACCTAAGCATTTAGACGCTGTAAAACTCTTCCATTAGTTGAGTATGCGCGTCTATGTAAAAAAAACAAGGTTCAGCGATTAAGCGCGAACTATACTAGCCGTTAAACCAATCTAGTTCGGCATGCAGGCTAACTACTGAGCCAACAATAATGAGTGTCGGCGGCTGTAGCTGTGCTGCTTCTTGTTTTTCAACAATATTGTCTAGCGTGCCGGTAAGCACTGCTTGTTTTTCGGTAGTGGCAGACTGCACTAGCGCGATTGGCGTCGAGGGTGCAAGTCCATGTGCAATCAGCTGCTGGCAGATAATAGGCAGGCCAGTTAAGCCCATGTAAAACACCGCGGTTTGGTTTTTTTGCGCAAGGGCTGGCCAGTTGAGATCGATTGTACCGTTTTTTAAATGTCCCGTTGCAAATACCACTGATTGTGCGTGATCCCTATGTGTTAGCGGAATACCCGCGTAGCTAGATGCGCCGCTAGCAGCTGTGATACCAGGCACCACTTGAAAGTCGATACCGTGTTGGATGAGGGTCTGAATTTCTTCTCCCCCGCGACCGAAAATAAAAGGGTCTCCACCTTTTAAACGCACCACGCGATTCCCTTTCTTAGCTTCATCAACCATTAACTGGTTAATGTCATCTTGAGGGAGCGTGTGATTGCTTTTCGCCTTGCCCACGTAAATCTTCTCAGCATCTCGACGCACAAGCTCAAGAATTTGAGGCGATACTAAGCGGTCGTATACCACCACATCTGCTTTTTGCATTAAGCGTAGGGCTCGAAACGTGAGTAAGTCTGGATCGCCAGGACCTGCGCCAACCAAATAGACCTGACCTTCCACTTTTTTGTCTTCTGCAGCCGCTTGCAGCGCAAGCTCAAAGGCTTCATCGGCTTTTTTGTCTTGGCCTTTTTCCACCATTTCAGCAATATCACCATCGAGTACGTCTTCCCAAAAGTATCGACGAGCAGTAACGCCGTTAAGCGTCTGCTTTACTTTTTCACGAAATTTCTCTGAAAATGCGCCCAGTCGACTTAAATTAGCCGGCAGCACTGTTTCAAGTTTCTGACGCAAATAGCGTAACAACACAGGGGCCACGCCGCCACTGCTCATAGCAATGACAATCGGTGAGCGGTCAACAATTGATGGGGTAATGAACTGGCATAGCGGCGTATTGTCGACCACGTTTACGAGCACTTTATTAGCACGTGCCAGATCATGAATATGCTGGTTCACATCGCCTTTATCCGTGGCGATAAAAACCATGTCTTTATGGGTAAGGTCGCTATTTTCAAACTCACGTTCAATAAGCGTTACTTTCTCGTTTTGCGCAAGCTGTTTTACTGTATCGCAAACCCAAGGCGCAACCACGGTAATGGTTGCAGGCGTTTTCATGATAAGTTCTAGCTTACGTGCGGCAACTTCACCTGCCCCAACAATTAAGACATTGAGTTGTCTAGCATCGAGAAATAACGGAAAGTAATCCATAAAGGTTTTCTTGGCTTCAAATAAAAAAAAAAGAACTGGCACTATTTTGCGCCAATTCTTTTTAATTAGAAAACAACGAAAACAGCCTTTATATTTCTATTAGTTATATAAAGGCTGAGTATATTGCTATTTAGTTCTTACGCTTACGGTTTTCACGATCGCCGCGATTGCCACGGTCTTCGCGATTTCCGCGATTGCCACGGTCTTCACGGTTTCCACGAGGCGCTCTGTCACCGCGGTTACCGCGATCGCCACGACCTTTTGCTGGTGGCGTATCTGACCACTCGCGAATGTTCAAACGCTGACCGGCAACACGAGTACCTTGCAGCGTGTCGCGCGTTTCTTTTGGCATGCCATCAGGTAAGTCAACTGTACTAAAGTTGTCATAAATCTCGATTGCACCGATGTGCTTCGAATTTATGTTTGCCTCGTTTGCAATAGCGCCAACGATGTTACCTGGTTTCGCACCGTGCACATGACCCACTTCAATTCTAAAGCGCTGCATGCCTTCTTCTGGCTTGCGGTTTCCGCGAGGTGTTTTTGGCTTTCTCTCACGGCCGTCGCGACTGTTTCTATCACGGCTGTCACGCGGTGGCTTGCTGTGAAGGTCAGGACGGTCAGACTCTTTAAGAATAAGCGGCTCATCGCCTTGTGCAATCTTAAGCAGTGCTGCCATTAACACTTCAGGCGATGCTTCGTTTTCTTCTTTTATCATTTCAACGATTGGCATCAAGCTTTCGATGCTATCGTCCTGGGCTGCTTCAGCAACCGACTGCTTAAAGCGGCTTAGGCGCGTCTCGTTAATTTCGCTAATTGAAGGAATTGGCATCGCTTCAATAGGCTGCTTAGTGGTTTTCTCAATTGAGAATAACAGGCGCTTTTCACGGTGAGAGATAAATAGGATCGCATCACCTTGACGACCCGCGCGACCTGTACGGCCAATACGGTGAACATAAGATTCACTGTCGTATGGAATATCGAAGTTGATAACGTGGCTTACACGCTCAACGTCAAGTCCACGAGCCACAACGTCGGTAGCAACAAGAATATCAATTTGACCTTGTTTAAGCTTTTCTACCGTACGTTCACGGGCTGCCTGAGGAATATCGCCGTTTAGCGGCTCTACATCGTAACCTCGGGCAGATAGCTTGTCAGCGAGTTCAACGGTTGCCGTTTTGGTACGCACGAAAATAATCATGCCGTCGAACGCTTCCACTTCCATAATACGGGTTAGCGCTTCAAGCTTGTGGTGCGGTGCTATCTGGCAATAACGCTGGCGAATCGTACTTGCGGTACTTACCTTCGACGCAATTTTGACGTGCTTAGGGTCTTTTAAGTAACGCTGAGTAATTTTCTTAATTGGACCAGGCATGGTTGCCGAGAAAAGCGCAGTCTGACGCTCTTCTGGTGCGTGGCTAAGAATAAGTTCAACGTCATCAATAAAGCCCATGCGAAGCATTTCGTCAGCTTCGTCAAGTACTAGGAATTTAAGTTCGCTTAAGTCTAGTGTTTTGCGCTTAATGTGGTCGATGATACGGCCTGGCGTTCCTACAACAACCTGTACGCCGCGCTTAAGTTGGCGAATTTGGTTGTCGTACGACTGACCGCCATATACTGGAAGTACTTTAATTTTTTGACTAAAGCTCGCATAAACCTGAAACGCCTCTGCAACCTGAATAGCTAATTCACGGGTTGGGGCCAATACCAGTAATTGCGGCTTACGTTGCTCAGGATCGATATTTGCCAACATGGGCAGGGCAAACGCAGCGGTTTTTCCTGTCCCTGTCTGTGCCTGACCGAGCAAGTCGTGCCCTTCAAGCAAAAGCGGAATACTTTCAGCTTGAATTGGAGACGGCTTCTCGTAGCCAACTTTTTCAAGGGCTTGTAAGATAGGTTCTGGTAATTTGAGGTCTTTAAATGTCATGTCGACAGTTGTGGTCATTAAGGATCCTGGTGCATTAAGTAAGGAGGGTGCGGCATACGACTAAACCGTACTTTTACGGCTTATTATCGCAAGACGCTATACAGCGATGAACTGGCCTGTCAGGCGAGTTTATGGAGCGTATTTTCAGCGTATTTCGCGATATGCTTGCCAGCAGTGTTGCAAAAACCCGTATTATATTCGAATAATGGCAAGGTTGCCACGAAATTGAACAATAATGATGAAAAAATAGGCAGGATTTATGTCTATAATACGACGACTACAAAAATAATTAGCTAGGGCAAGGAATTAGAATGAAAAAGCACACGCCTATTAAAACAGTGACTCGAATGTCAGTGGCCGCGTTACTACTAAGCTCACTCATTACTGGGTGTAGTGAGAAATCCATGGAGAGCCATTTAGAAGAGGCTCGCGGTTATGTCGCTGCCCAGCAGCTTGATGCGGCTATTGTTGAATATAAAAATGCCATTCAAAAGTCGCCAGATTCACCTCAACCTCGATTCGAGCTGGGAAAACTCTATCTTCAAAAACAAAATTTCGCGGCAGCTGAAAAAGAATTGAATAAAGCGATGGAGTTAGGGCAGTCAGCTGGCGAGGTTATACCTATGCTGTCGTTGGCCTATCAACAGTCAGGGGCTGAAAATGCCTTGGCTGATGTAGATTATCGTGCTAAGGGTATGACAGCAGTTGAATCGGCAGAAGTAGGCTTTTACAAGCTTCAAGCTCTCATGCAGCTTGGTAAGCAAGATGAAGCGGCAGCATTAATCGAAGATCTTTCTACACTCGACACATCGTCTGTTTATAAAGGGCTTATCGATAGCTACGTTTATATCATAGACAATGATTTAGAAGGTGCGCTGAGCGCAACTCAGGCATTGCGTGAGCAAGCGCCAAATAACAAAGATGTGTTACAACAGCTCGCGAAACTTTATCTACAAGGGGGAGAATCGCAAAAGGCAGCGGAAGTCTACGGCGATTATGTGTCAGCATACCCCAATGACATTACCAGTAAGTTTGCTTATGCCGCACTACTTGTCGAAGAACGAGACCTTGATAAGGCAGAGCCTATCGTTGATGAACTGTTGAAGTTAAATGACGCTCATCCACTACTTAACACCTTTAAAGGCATTATTGAGTCAGCCAAGGGTAACTATGCTGATGCACTATCTTATCTTGAAATAGCTGTACAAAACGGGCGTAGCGATCAGGTCGTCAGGTTAGTGGCAGGTTTTAGCGCTTATCAAATTCAAGATTTTGAGTCGGCACAGCGCCACCTCACCATGATTGCATCTGGACTACCTGATAACCATCCAGGATTGCGCATGCTTGCCGACAGCATGCTTCAACTTGGCGAAAATGATGAAGCCCTTGCAGTGCTGAACCGCGTAGAAGGCGCACAAAGCGCAGATGCTGCGCTTTTCTCAAAGGCGAGCTATCAGTTGCTAAGAGACGGCAACGTTCAGGGCGCGAAACAGATGGTGGAACGCTCCGAGGCGGTCAGTACCAATGCTGAAGACTTATCGCGATTAGGTATTCTTCAACTGTCGCTCAACGACATAGAAGGGATAGTGAATCTCGAGCAAGCCGTTGACAAAGCGCCCCAGTCAGCCACAACACAAGGCACCTTAATTCGCGCTTACATTGCCACTAATCAGCTTGAAAAGGCAAAGCAGTCAGCACTGGCATGGCATGAAGCCACGCCGGATGCATCAACCCCATTGGTTTATTTAGCAAGCATTGCGATTGCCCAAACGGACTATGAAGCGGCGAGCAATTACCTTGATAAAGCGACACAATTAACCAAAGACGACGTTGAAGTGACTTATGCAAGAGCAAAACTGCTAATTGCACAAGGTAAAAAAGATGACGCCATTGCACTGATAAAGTCGATACTTAAAACGTCTCCAACAGACGCGCAAGCCATATCGATGTGGTATGCCTTGGCTGTGGAGCAAGACAATGTAAAAGAGGTGATTGATTACGCACAGCAGCAGCTGGCTTCTCAACCAAATGAGACAGCGCTTCGCTTACTCGTTGCTCGCATGTATTCGTTAGAAGGTGATCTGGATAAAACATTATCGCTGCTAAACCATATTCAAGCTGATGATACTACGCCGATTGCTTATTGGAATCTAAAAGGGCAAGCACTTGTTGCCACCAACAACGTGGCCGATGCTACCGCGTTTTTTGACCGCTGGTTGTCATTTTACCCGCAAGATAAAAATGCAGTATTGGGTAAGCTCTTAATCCTCGACTCACAAAAACAATTCGCGAGCGGCTTAACGCTCGTAGACAAAACCCTTGAAAAGCGAAGTGATGCACAGCTTACTTTGCTGAAAGCCTATTTTCATAGTCGTTTAGGCCAAGCAAAACCAGCGTGGACTATTATCAATGCGACGAATGATGAGGTGCGGGCATTACCTTTTGTAAGAGGTGTTATTGCAAGGTTGCACCTAGTAGAACGCAAACCACAAGAGGCTGTACCACACGCTGAAGCTGCATATGACGCCACGCAAAATGCTGATAATGCATTATTGCTAACGGCTGCCTACGAAATGTCGGGTGAGGCAGACAAAGCGTTTGCGTTCTTGGAAAAGCACGTGAAGTCCCATCAAAATGATATACAAAGCAGTATGTTGTTAGCAGAGCGACAATTGCCCAAAGACAGAAAGGCGGCAATGACGACGTATGAAGACATTCTGAAGATTAACCCCCAAAATTTTGTTGTACTTAATAATTTGGCGTATTTAAATTTAGAAGATAATAAGTTGAAGCGTGCCGAAGAGTTGGCAGAACGTGCTGTTGCTATTCAGCCTGAGAACGCTGAAACGAAAGATACGTTGGCACAAATCTATATCGCAAAGGGCAACAAAGAAGATGCACTTAAGCTGTACGATGAAATGCTGGTAAAACCTATTGCCAGTGATGAAGTGTATCTCAATTACGTAGAACTACTGTTGCAACTGGATAAGAAGCAATTAGCGCAACGTCGTCTTGCCAGCAGAGAGTTCACCTCATCAGTGTCAAAAGACAGAGTAGACAGCTTAAAAACCACATATGGTATCTAATGGGGAAAACCTACAACATAAAAGCCGCTCTGTTTCGATGACCGCTTTACAAGCGGCAACGCTATTTAGGACGGGTCAGGGGTAATAAAAAAGGCCACTTCATTTATTATTGTGAAGTGGCCTTTTTTGACTGAAGTTGACAAGCTTACTTTGGCGTTATATCAGCCTGTTTTAGCTGCGCTTTTAAGGCTTTGAGTTCATCCATTACGTCTTTGAGCGTTGGCTCCACGTTGCCTTGCGCTACTTGCTCAGCGAGAAGCTCCGCTTGCTTTTCAGCGCGCGCCTTTTCGTTTTCGCGCTCCATCACGTTCACCACGATACCGATAACCATGTTTAAAAAAGCAAATGCGGTAAAGAAGATAAACGTAAGATAAAAAATCCAACTTAGTGAATAGACCTCTTGTGTTTCATACATCACGTCAGTCCAATCTTCAAACGTCATTATTCTAAATAACGTCAACATGGATATCGTGATATCGCCCCACAATACTGGGTTAATATTTTCAAATAACGTGCTGCCAATAGCGGCGTAAATATAGAAAATAATAAACATCAACAGCATTACGTAGCCGAGTTGAGGCAGCGCTTTCACCAGTGATACCAGCAAAATGCGAAGCTCAGGAATGATTGATATCATCCTAAGTACTCTAAATACCCTGACTAGCCGTGCAATAAGAGCTAATTCGGTGTCGTCGGCTGGAATCAAGCTAATAATCACAATTAAGGTATCAAACCAGTTCCAGAAGCTTCTAAAAAAGTAGCGTTTGCGTTTTTCAGCCAGAAAGCGAATGGTGATCTCGGTTAGGAAAAACGCACTGATAAACCAATCTAAGAACAGGGTTATTGAAGAAAACCCTGCGGGAAGTTCGTAGGTTTTTGCGCCAACTAACAGCGCTGAAATCACGATAACGCTGATAACGAAGGCTTCAAACCATTTGTTAGCACGAATTCGTTCAAATTTATTTTGAAGTTCAGAGGCTTGCATTTTTGTAAATCACTCGAGAATCAATCTATCAACCAAAGGGCTTGAGGTAAGCCACAATGGCGCTATACTAGTTTGGTTGAATATCTGCATAGGCAGAAAATAAGGGGCCTAATCATGGACGATGAATTACGTTTGTTGCAAGAAAAATTACGTTCTGTTTCTGCGCGTCTCAGCAATTTTTCGCTTAACAAACAAAGTGCAGAAGCGCTTCGAGCAGAATATAAGCAGCTCTTACTGGCGTTGGAAAAATTCACACCTTCCCGTTAGGCATCACGCTAATTGTAAGTAATACGATTTCTCCTGTCTTTACACACAAAAAAGGGCAGCTTTCGCCACCCTTTATCGCGAGTCTCAATTGCCGACTAGTTTGATTTTGCCGCTATCAAACCGCGGTTTAATGTTTCAACACCTTCGCCAGTCAGTGTGCCTGCAGCTTGCTTAAGCGTTACAACCGATTGAATAAAATCATAACGAGCCCCAGCAAGGTTACGCTGCGCGTCAAACAAGTTACGAGTACTGTCTAATACATCAACAATAGTACGCGTACCTACATCAAAACCTGCCTCTGTCGCTTTAAGTGCACTGTTTGCCGAAACAACCGATTGCTCTAATGCGCGAATACGTGACACTGCAGCTCTTAAGTCGTTAAACGAACGGCGTACACTTTGCACCGTTTGGCGGTGTGCTTGCTCTAGTTGTTCGCTTGCCACTACATAGTTATGACGGGCTTGCGCAGTGCTCGCAACAACGCGGCCACCTTGATAAATAGGGATGCTAAGCTGTGCATTTAAGCGCAATGAATCTTGAGTAGGCAAGTTAGCTTCTGGTTGCGTACCGATAGTCTGGTCTACATCATCTTTGGTGTAACGCGCGGTAAATGACAACGTTGGGTAGTGTCCTGCGCGTGCTGCCGCAATATCATCTTCAGCAATATCTTTGCCTAGGCGCTGAACCATCAAAGACAAGTTACGTTCTTCTGCAATTTTTAGCCATTCTTCAACGGTTGACGGTTGTGGCAACGTTGCACTAAAACGCTCAGTGCTCAGTACGCTTAGGCCAGAGTGATACTTACCTGTAATAACGCGCAAATCTTCTAACGCAATTTCAACATCGTTTTCAGCTTGAATTTCACGGGCTACAGTGTTGTCAAAATTAGCTTGGGCTTCATGCACGTCAGTGATAGCGGTTAGGCCCACTTCAAAGCGTTGCTTGGTTTGTTCAAGCTGTCTTTCAATGGCACGTTTTTCCGCCTTAATGAATTCCAAGTTATCTTGTGCGCGAAGTACGGCCAAATAAGCTGTTACAGTACGGGTAATAAGATCTTGTACTTGAAGCGCATACTGAGAGTCACTTTGCTGAGCAACTTTTTCTGCGCGGCCCAAGTTAACCCAGTTAGTGTGATCATAAATTGAAAAGCTGGCTTCTACACCTTTTTGAAGTGTTTTTTGCTTAAAATCTAGGAGCGGAAATGTAAACCCGATAAGCTCGCCATTTTCATCAGTTTGCGGCACTGTGTTTGCGTTTGTGGCGTCAACGTCAGTGTATGAAATAAAGGCTGAAATTTGTGGTAAAAGATTAGCGCGGCTAATACTAATTCCTTCAAACGCAGCATCACGTTGCGCTTTCGCTTGGTTTACCACTGGGTCGTTTGCCAGTGCTTGTTGATAAACCTGCATAAGGTCATCGGCTAAAGCACTCGTGGTCATTGAGATCCCGACTACCAGCGACAGAAGTGTTCGTTTCATGCTTACGTCTTCCTGTTGTGTTCAAGTTGTGTCGCCTTTATTAATGTCATGGCGACTAATTAAAACCAAGTGTATGAAAATTCAATCACAAACCGAAAGTCCAAACTCGTAACAGTCTTCGTTTAACTGTAACAGAATATGTG
>NZ_JAJALG010000052.1:0-17095 GCF_020515205.1 Alteromonas sp. McT4-15 | reverse complement strand
GTCTGAAGTTTCGGTTAAGTATGACGACCCTACGTTGAATATCGACTGGCCTTTGGTGAATGGCAAGAAGCCATCTTTATCAGGTAAAGATGAGGCGGGTTTGGCATTTTTAGACGCACCCACGTTTTAATTGTTATCGGGGTTTTTACTGGCTTTTTATTGGCTTTTATTGAGTATTAGCGATTAATGAATATTGTAATAATAGGTAAGTCTGGGCAGTTAGCGTTTGAGCTTTCTCGGGAGCTAGAAAACAGTGAGCATCACGTCACTTTTTTAGGGCGTGACGATATTGATATTACGAGAAGTGATAGTATTGAAACTATTTTAGCGCCTTCGTCAGTTGATATGTTGATTAATGCGTCAGCGTACACGGCTGTTGATAAAGCTGAAGAAGACACTGAAGCGTGCAATGCCATTAATGCCGTTGCGGTCAAGAACCTAGCTAAATTTTGTAAAGTTAATGGCGTATTTATGGTGCATGTATCTACCGACTATGTGTTTAACGGTCACAAAGGTTCGCCTTATTTAACAGACGACCCTATTGAACCTCAAGGTGCGTACGGCAAATCAAAAGCTGAAGGTGAAAAAGCCTTGCTTGAAGTATTACCTGAAGCGAGTTGTCTAATTCGCACCGCTTGGGTGTACTCATCTCATGGCAATAACTTTGTGAAAACTATGCTTCGTTTAATGGCTGATAAACCTCAGTTAGCGGTAATAGATGATCAAATTGGTACACCAACTTGGGCCAAAGGTTTGGCTGAAGTTTGTGTTTGTGCTGCTCAAAATAAAACGGTAGGTGTTTACCACTGGACTGACGAAGGCGTAGCAAGTTGGTACGACTTTGCTATAGCTATTCAAGAGCTTGGCATTGAAAAAGGGTTACTTAGTAGTGCTATTCCAGTATTACCCATTCCTTCTAGCCAATACCCAACCCCTGCGAAGCGCCCCCACTATAGCGTGTTGGATAAACAAACTGCGCGTGATGCATTCACTTCGTGCAAGCCTACACACTGGCGACAGCAGTTGGCAAATATGCTTGATGAGTTAAAAGCGTAAACAGAATTATATTTTGGTAACAGGCAATGAGTAAAGCAATTTTAGTAACAGGTGGCGCAGGTTTTATTGGCTCTGCAGTTGTTCGCCATCTTATTAACGACACTGATCACACAGTGGTTAATTTAGATAAACTAACTTACGCGGGTAATCTAGAGTCATTAACGTCAGTGTCGAACAGCGACCGCTATAGCTTTGAACAAGTTGATATTTGCGATGCTGAAGAAGTTAAGCGCGTTTTTAATACGCATCAGCCCGATATTATTATGCATTTGGCGGCCGAATCGCATGTAGACCGCTCTATCGATGGCCCCGGTGAGTTTATTCAAACGAATGTAGTGGGCACTTACACTTTGCTTGAGCAAGCAAGAGCGTATTGGTCTGCACTTGAGGGCGATAAAAAAGGTGGGTTTAAGTTCCATCATATCTCTACCGATGAAGTATATGGTGACCTTCCTCACCCAGATGAGGTTGCATCAGGAACAGAGCTTCCACTCTTTACAGAAACAACACCATACGCGCCAAGTTCGCCTTATTCTGCAAGTAAAGCAAGTTCAGATCAGCTTGTGCGTTCGTGGCTGCGTACTTATAAGTTACCCACTTTAGTAACGAACTGTTCGAACAATTATGGCCCTTTCCACTTCCCAGAAAAGCTTATTCCTCTGGTAATCTTAAATGCGCTAGCCGGCAAGCCGTTACCTGTATACGGCAAAGGGAACCAAATTCGCGATTGGTTGTATGTTGAAGACCACGCACGTGCATTAGTAGTGGTTGCGTTAAATGGTGAAGTTGGTGAAACCTACAACATTGGTGGGCACAACGAAAAGCAGAATATCGAAGTGGTGCAAACTATTTGCTCAATTTTGGATGAAGTTAAGCCGAAAGATAGCAAGTACGCCGAGCAAATTACTTATGTACAAGACCGACCTGGACACGACATGCGCTATGCCATTGATGCTAGCAAAATAGAGCGTGAATTGGGCTGGAAACCACAAGAAACCTTCGAAAGTGGTATTCGCAAAACTGTTGAATGGTATTTGGCGAACGAAGGCTGGTGGAAAGCAGTATTAGACGGAAGTTATCAAGGTGAGCGCTTGGGCACCGGAAATTAACGTTTAATATTGTTTCAATGATACACTAAAGCCACCGCCTGTTAGCGGTGGTTTTTTTTGCTAATCAATCAAAACGGCTTTAATGAAAAAAATTATTATGCGCGCAGTTCGAGCTGCGCTCCAATTGGTTCCAAAGAACTTAAAAGGCAAGCTCAAACAAAGCGAGCGTTTAACTGGTTTGTATATAAAGTCGATAAGACAAGCAGGACTGTTTTATGATGCACCTACGCCAAAGCAGACACAGGCACTTTATAGTCAGTGGCTTTCGCATCATCAAAACATATTCAAAGACACTTGCGATGCACGTGATCCTTGGCAAGCCGTTATCTTTTCAAACGGTATAAGCGCTAACAACACCATTGCAAGTGTAGAAGCCCACGGAGCAACGTGTTGGTTTGTTTTTGATAAAGACAGTGGTAGTTTGACTGACACCTTCAAAAAATTAGATCAACAAGTTCCAACTTTACTGCTTAACAGCGGCGATACAGTGGTTGATAATGCAGTTGACCATATGCTCAAGCGTATACATGACTCAGATATTGTTTATTGTGATACCGATACAATAAATGAAAACGGCGAAAGAGCAGAACCTCGTTTTTTACCAAGCTGGAACCCCGAGTTGTTGTACTCTACTGCTTACATAAAAACAGGAGTGTTTATTAACGCCGCACTTCTTAAGCACTTTAATAACGAGACCGTTAATTCAATTTCAGGGGTGTTAGCTAGTTTAGCGCTCTCAAACGAGGCAATTAAGGTCGCCCATGTTCCTTTCCCCTTTGTACACGCATCGGTATTAAATGACGAAATTCAGCAGTTAGAGGAAGTGGGGCAGTATATTAACAGTAAACCAAATGTTCGTGCTGAAACTGATAAAGAACGTAAATTAAATAGATTACTTTGGAAAAGTACCAATCCATTGGTTAGCCTCATAATACCAACTAAAAATGGCAAGGCATTGGTAAAAGCATGTATTGAATCTATTTTGGAGAAAACAACCTATCCCAACTACGAGATATTATTGATTGATAATGGTTCAGATGAAGAGGAAAGTATCGAGTATTTCAAGTACCTTGATACGCTTGAAAAAGTAACAGTATTAGAATATCCGGCACCATTTAATTATTCTGCAATCAATAATTTCGGTGTTAAACATGCCAACGGTAGTATACTAGGCCTCATAAATAATGATATAGAAGTGATATCACCTGATTGGCTTACCTACATGGTCGGTCAGGCTGAGCGCGAGTCTATTGGTTGTGTTGGTGCAAAGTTGCTTTATTCTGACACACGAATTCAACATGCAGGTGTAGTATTAGGTTATGGTGGCGGTGCTGGTCATGCACACAAAAATTTCCCTCGCTTCCATTCTGGCTATCTCAATCGAATTAATGCTACAAGCAATTACAGTGCGGTAACAGCAGCTTGCTTGCTTGTTAAAAAGTCTTTGTTTAATGAGGTTGGAGGGCTTAATGAAGAAGATCTTTCCGTAGCCTTTAATGACGTTGATTTTTGTTTGAAAGTGAAAGAGCTTGGCGTGCAGAACGTTTACTGTGCTGAAGCTGAACTGTTCCACCATGAATCAGTCAGCCGAGGTTTAGATATTTCGCCAGAAAAAGCAGCTCGCTTTAATAGAGAGCTTGAATATCTTAGAAATACTTGGGCAAAATATATAGCCAATGACCCTGCATATAGCCCGAATTTAACACTCAAACGAGAGAACTTCTCTATTAAGACAACAGAAGAATTGACTGCAAGATAGAGTAGGCATCATTGATGCATGCTCATTGCAATCAGGACTAATACAAAACGAAATAAACGAAATGTAATGTCAGCGGTATATTTTATTACTTTCATCAATATTTAAAGTAACTATGCAAGACTGACTTTCGAAATCTAAATTTGAAGAAAATTGGAGTAATTTAAATGGAAAGTACAATGCAGAAGCTAAAAATAGCCGTCGCAGGAACAGGTTATGTTGGGCTTTCAAATGCAGTGCTACTTGCACAACACAATGAAGTGAAAGCTGTTGACCTTGTGGCGGAGAAAGTAGAGCTGCTAAACAGCAAGAAGTCTCCAATTGAAGACAAAGAAATTTCAGAATACTTAGCCACAAAAACGCTAGATCTTGAAGCAACATTAGACGCCGAAGTGGCGTATAAAGATGCCGACTATGTTGTTATTGCAACACCAACGGATTACGACCCACAAACCAATTACTTTAATACAGGAAGTGTAGAAGCGGTTATCAAAACAGTAATGTCAATTAACCCTGATGCAGTGATGATTGTTAAATCTACCGTACCAGTTGGTTTCACTAAAGACGCAAAAGCACGCTTTGGCTCTGACAACATTATATTTTCACCAGAGTTTCTTCGTGAAGGTAAAGCCCTTTACGATAACCTTCACCCTAGCCGCATTATTGTTGGCGAGAAAAGTGAAAGAGCCGAAGTATTTGCAAAACTTCTTCAACAAGGTGCAATAAAAGAGAACATCGATGTTCTATTCACCGACAGTACTGAAGCCGAAGCAATTAAGCTTTTCGCTAATACTTACCTAGCTATGCGTGTAGCCTATTTTAACGAGCTTGACAGCTACGCGGAAAGCCACGGCTTAGATTCGAAGCAAATAATCGAAGGCGTCGGTCTAGACCCACGTATTGGGAAGCATTACAACAATCCAAGCTTCGGTTACGGCGGTTACTGTCTGCCGAAAGATACTAAACAGTTGTTGGCGAACTACAGCGAAGTGCCTAATAACATGATTCAGGCAATTGTAGATGCTAACCGCACCCGTAAAGACTTTATCGCCGATTCAATAGTAAGTCGTAAACCTAAAATTGTTGGTATATACCGTCTTATCATGAAAACAGGTTCTGATAACTTCCGCGCCAGTGCCATTCAAGGCATCATGAAGCGTATTAAAGCAAAAGGGATCGAAGTTGTTGTTTATGAGCCAGTGCTCAAAGAAGATGATTTTTTTAACTCGCGTGTAGTGAATGACTTAGAAGAGTTTAAGAAAATATCTGATGTTATTGTTGCCAACCGTGTAACTGGTGATATCGAGGACGTACTAGATAAGGTTTACAGTCGCGACTTGTTTAACGCTGACTAGCAGCCAAATTAAGTAGGGCGCACTGTAGTCGTGCGCCTTTTTAGGAGTATAAATTTGGCAAACTTATTGTAAATTAAGCTGTTAGCTATTAAGGTGAGCAAAAAATAATAAAGCATTAACAGAATTACACGGATGTTAGCATGAGTTTTTGTCGAAAATTGCAAGGCTGCTTGTTTGCCTTGGCTGCATTAACGCTTACCGCTTGTAGTATGGGGCCTTCAGAGCCCGAGACGTATACCAATCCTGTTCCTAGTTTTTCAGCATTACCTAGCCATTCTGATCCTACCGGCTTATCTAGCAGTGTGCTCAATGCGCTTAAGCAAAGAAAGTTAACCTTAGGCACCGATCATCAAGTGCTTCCGTATCGTGGGGGCTTGTGCACTATTCCACTACTCTACAGCATTACACCTTCCAACATTAAAGGTGTATTTGCTAATGGGCAAGATTTGTTTACAGGTGCATACGCAGTGCTTGTATTCAATGGTAGCAATTGGATGCTGCATAACTCTCGCGAACGCACTAGCGAAATAGCGCCCATAGACGTTAAAAATGCAATAGAAGAGCATTCCAATATTCTAAAACAATACTCGTTATATCTACAATTACACGGAACGCTATCGCAAGAGTCTCTCGATGAATTAGCGGAAATCTTTATCGACAATCAAATGATACTGCCATCAGTAATAATTGCTGATGTGAAATATCACCGACTGATAAAGGGCAGTGCGCTAAAAAGTAGCCAATTGTATTTTAGTGAACCGGCTGCCATTGAGGGGGCTTTCTTTTTAGCATCTACGCCACAACAAGACGATATCAATCTGATTTATCGTTACAAAAATGCCAAGTTATTACCGTCTAGCTTAGTTGTGGCTAACGATTTCTTTAAAGCTTGTAATGCGGGGGGCATCTTTGTTAGTCCGCCTTTAGTTAACCTAGAAAATAAAACACACCTTACCAACGAAGCAATAATACTTGGTTTGCCGTCAGATGCTGACTTTGGACAGTTGGCTAAGCAAAGCAGGTTATTAAAACAAGGTAAGTACCTTACGTGGTTAGGAGAAGAACAGGGGTATAGAGTAGCACTCAAACGTGAAGATAAATGCAAAGCACACGTGAAAACCAAAGTACTAGACGAACGCTGCGGTACACGAGAAAAAATTAAGCAAAATGAACTGACAAGCGAAAAGGTGGTGTTGGGATGGAAAAACTAAAGCAACATATTGTCGCCTTATTACTGGTTGCATTTTTCTTTATTTACTTTGGACTTGAGCTAAGTTTTAACCTTCTCTTAATTGATATATACGCGTTACCGCTTGATAAATTGTTCGGCGAAAATGAAATGTACGCCGCGCGGCTCGAGATATTCGGGCGCATCTTATCTGGCTTTGGTCTATCGCTTGCGATTATTGCTTTGCTGCCGCCGCATAAACTGTTCTTTTGGAAAAAAGAACAGGCTAGTCAGTTATCTAATAGTGAGTCGCTGATTATAAAAAGTATAGCATTCATTGTGCTTTGGATAGTGTTAGTACCGTCGTTGCGACTGTTTGTTGATGGAGCAGCACATGCGACTGCAAATGAAACCAAACTTAGTGCAGTAAGGGCAATTGCCTATCGGGAAGCTTATTTAAATGAACTTGTCGAAATATATAAATTCGATGCGTTTAATGAGATTGCAAGCGACCCCTCACGTAGAGACTTAGTAATTGCACTGCTACCGTCTTTGGCGTTTTCTTCAACGGGGTTTAACGCGGTTATAGAACGTAATGTTGAAGCCATGGCCAATACCTTTCTGAGTAACCGTCAAAAACAACAGTTTGCAGATAATGGATTGCCTCGACTTCGTGAGTTTGATGCACTTTATCAAAAAGAGCTGAAACTCTACTTAACATATCAAGAGCAATATCGTCATGCTCAAGCGGCGCTAAATAGCGTAGATAAAATAGAAGCTGAAACGCAACAGGTTATTAATGCGCTAAATAATCATTTGCAAACTAGCTGGAAACACTATGTTCAGCGTATGGATAGTGCATATAAGGACATGGAGCCGTATTCGAAGAATGAAAGCATTCAAGATGCGCATCGACAGTTTAAAAAGCAATATCGCAAGCAGTGCAAATCAACAGCGTGTAAAGAAGACGTTGAAAAGCGTCATGCGGCGTGGTTAAACGACACAGGCATTGCCGACATCTACGTAAAGCCAGATAATATTAATTTTACGTTATTTGGTACCGAAGATCGTGTTCATTTCATATTGATTGACGGAAGGAAAAATGCACTTCGCGCCATCTATCATGTGGATGAAGAAATAGAAGAATACGATCTTTGGTTGCGTTCGCCTGGCGCGAGTGTTTACGGTCAACTGTTTTTAAAAAGTAAAGGTGTCGAGTTATTCGACGGATGGCAGTTGCACAACACGAATGCCATCTACAATGCAATTACCGAAAAATATCAACAGGAGTTAAATACGGTCTGGCCGGAGTACTTTCGTGCATCAGCGTTCGATATTCAAAGTAAAACACTTGGGCAATACGATTTTTCATTACTGCCAATAGTCGATGAGCAAGCAAGGCGCGTTCTGGGCCGTTTTTATCTTTCTAATTTGAGACCCGGAGAGTCAGAAAGTAGCTACTTAGCGCGTTGGCTTGAGAGTCAAAATAATATTTCGTTTATCCGCATGTTGTCATCGACAGCTGCGGGCGCTGCGTTTTCTCAAGGTGGTGCACTTTACGACGTGGGTGTAGATGCAGTAAAACTATCAATAATTCCGCAAATGAGTATTTTACTTAGCTTTATTGCTGTTTTTGCATTGGCTGCAAAGTTTAGTGTTCAGTTATACAAAAGGTTTCCAAAGTTCTATAGCTTTTTAATTGTTGGCGTAACATCCATTGTTTTACTTGTGCCTACAGTAAAAAGTATAACCAGTAATAACTCGTATACCGCAATGATGAGCGGTTTTTCTAGGGATTTTCACAAAAATGATGCAGTAAGTCGCATAAAAATGGATGTCTTTGGAGTAGTGCTAGACCTTGAAAATGGGTTGTTTACTACGTATCGCAATAGCGGTATCAAACGTGCAGTTGCCGAGCCTTTATTTACCTTTAAACATGACGCCAACGGCAACCTCAAAGAGGTAGGTGTCGTAAAGGGGCTAAGGTCTTATGACGATCTGTTTAACTCGGTGTTCGCTTTTTTACCAAGTAAAGTATTTGGTTTTAGCGAGCGAAGTGAATTTAATGCGAACGTGACATTAGTTAAGCCCGATAACAGTATCGCAGCGTACATGGGAATTGAAGTCGACGGCCAAAATATTGAATCAGTTGCCATTCCCAATTTTTTGTCTAACACCGACTTCGGTTTTCTAGCAGAGCAAGCTTACCTTTTGAATCACGACCCTATTGCGCTTACGGTCGACTTCATTTCGAATTATGACTCGCCAGATTATTGGGTAGAAGTAGCCAATGGCCACGCTTTCAGGACATCACTAATTGAAAAGTTGGAAAATCGATTACCTGCACTTATTCAAGACAACACTTCGCTGCGAGAATTATTGGCTGAGCAAGTCGAAAAAGGCGAAGCAAATATTTTGCTACTGCAGGCATCGGCTGGACAGCAATATCAATGTTTCGTTATGCCTAAACTCGCATCTAAAGAATTGGCCAAAGCGCTTATCAGTAACCAAGTAAGTTACAAAAGAATAGAAGATTGTTGGGTGAAAATATGAAAAAGACGTTGTGGGCAATAACCCATAAAAAGATTAACGAGCTGTTTGTCCCTTGTTTATTGTTGATCACACTTGTCATTACATCGGGGGTAATGAGTCAACAGCAAGAGCAACAGATTGTTGAGAGTATCCAAACAATAGAACGGATAAAACTTAAGTTATCTCTAATTAAGGAAGCATAAATGTCAGTAGCAGAAAAGAGATCGTGGTTCACCTTTGAGATAAATGTACCGGTTGTCTTGGGGTTTGGTGTTGCTTTGTATTTTATGTACTCAGGCCACACTGCAACAATGGAAAATGCGAGAAAAACGTCAGAATTACTCACTAAGTACGAAACATTGCTAGATAGCGCAATTGCAAAAGACGCTGACGTGCTAGGTACTTATAAAGATAATTTAAAGCGCGTAGAGGATTCATTGTCGCCAGAAGAAAAGCGCTTGCTTGCCCTACTGCTAGACGTTAAAAAAGAGTAACATCAAGGGGTATTCGCCCCTTCCAACGCCATGTTTGTTCTTATGCTTCAAGTGTTATGCTTCAAGTCTAATGCTACTCAACCCAGTAACGCTAAAAAAACTATTCCCAAAACCCCATTTTCAAAATAAAATCCGCGACAATTCAACCCTCGCTATCGAGCATCATGCTCACTCATTTCTTTTGGCGGGGAAGAAGCATGCTTTTCAATCGTTATAGGTGTCTTTTCAGTTAGCCGCTCAATCAAACGAAAGGCCTGCTGTGAAGGTGGTTTTAGTTTGCTTTTTTAGCGGAGTCATTATGAATAGGCTGCGTGAGCTTTCCAGCCAAGTGATGGATGTTTACCAATTACTTTCTCAAGAATTCAGTGCTTTCCAAACAAGTCAGTCTTTACACTGCGTCGAAAAATGTGGAGCGTGTTGCAATAAGCCAGACATTGAAGTGTCACCTTTAGAGATGTTGCCTTATGCTTTACATTTATTCGATACGGGAATGGCTGAGCAAGTATTCGATGAATTAGACAATTACAACGGATTTGCATGTAAGCAGTATCAACGCACTAGCTTAGATGGAAACGAAGGGTATTGTGGTATTTACGAGTATCGACCGGGCATTTGCAGAATGTTTGGCGCGGCCGGGTATGCAACCAAATCAGGCGAAGCCACGCTATCTGTGTGTAAACCTATCAAGCAGTCCGTTCCTGAAAAGTATGCTGCTTCGCTTATAGCCATTCAGACAAACACTCATCAACCACCAATGATAGCGCAAGGTCGTCAAAAGCTGGCGCAGTTAGATTACGAGTGGGGTGAAAAACTAATGCCAATCAATGAAGCTCTGCGTTTTGTGCTAGAGAAAATACTTACGGTAAGTTATTACTCTTCCGACATCGATGATGGCGTCGCCGCTTAAGGCGTCTGCAAAATTGTTCTTGCTTCGGCAACAATGGCCTCGCTGATAGTGTAGTCAGCGCGGCTCTTGCCTGTGATTGCATAATATCGCTCGTTTAGCGTATTAGCATTTCCAATACAATGCACGTCATACTGAGCTTCCACATGGGCTGATATTGCCGAAGGTGCGCAAAATACACCAAAGTCTTCACTGCCGAATAGCTTTAGCAGCGCGCTATCGTCAAATTCTGCGACGATTTTGGGATAGAGCTGTTCAGTTTCAAGCCAACTGGTAAGTGCCTGTCTTATACCTGAGGTATAGCCTTGAATTAGCAATGGCATTTGATTTAAACATGAGGGGAAACATTGCTGCTTGGAAAGCGGTGCTTTAGCAAAAAAGCTCAGCGAGCTTTCGCCTAAAAAGTAACTATTGGCATTAACTTGCGTACCAGGGGCAATACCGCGATCAGCGACGATGAAATCTATGGCATTAATTGCCAACTCTTTAAGTAAACCGTCAAAGCTATCTTCTTTTATTACATAGCGCACATTAGCAAATTTTCGCATCGTCGAATGAACGAAATCGTAAAAAAGCACTTTTGGAATACCATTTGTAATACCTATCACGAATTCTTTCGTATTCACTTCGTCGCTATTGTTAAGTATTTCAGCCAGTTGATTACCCTTGTGAAAGATTTCACTGGCATACTGATAACTTACTTTACCTTTAGCATTTAAATAAAGGCGCTTATTTATTCTGTCAAAAAGTGAATACCCGAGTTGATTTTCAAAGGTACTTAACTGGCCACTTACCGTTTGTGGTGTAACGTGAAGTAACTTGGCCGCTTTAGCAATACTGCCTTCACGAGCAACCAAATAAAAATAATATAAGTGGTGATAGTTAAGGTGGTGCATAATAAATAAGCAAATAGAACGTTAAAAAAAGCGTCCCATAGTCCTAAATCAATATTTTTCGATGAAGTATGAAGAATATAACAGATTTATTCTAACTGCCGAATGGCTTACACTAACAATTAACTGCTATCAGAGTGATTAAAGAAATTACTATGGCGAAAAAGATAAACCTGCGTGCTACGCGAAAAACGCTATTCTCACTTCTTAAACCAGAATCGGGTTTTTTCTGGGTGGCTATTGCGTACGGCGTTGCAATTAGTTTGATGACACTCGCGGTACCTATTGCGGTACAAACGCTGATAAACAGTATAGCCAATATCGGCTCGACACGAGCAGTGATCATTTTGGCCGTTGTATTATTCCTTACCCTTTTCATTTCGGGTATTTTCAGCGCGCTTCGAATGCGTGTGATGGAATTCTACGAGCGTAAAGTATACGCAAGGTTAACTGCTGACTTGGGGCTTAAAACAATTATGGCGCCGCATAGTTATTTTGAAGGACGCCAGAATGTCAGTATTACCCAGCGATACTTCGATATAATGACGTTGCAAAAGAATATCCCCTCTTTGATGATCGACGGCTTCGCGTTAGTGCTTCAAATGCTGGTAGGCTTTACCTTGGTGTCTTTTTATCATCCAGCGTTGTTCGCTTTTAACGTCGTGTTGTTAATGACAATGTATGCGGTGTGGAAAATTTGGGGCCGTGGCGCCAAAAGAACCGCTATTGAACTCTCTCACGCGAAATACGATGCCGCCAAATGGTTGCATGATATTGCAAGTGCGCATGAGTTTTTTAAGTCAGCCGACCATGTAGAGTACGCAGGCAGAAGTACTGAAGGCTTCATTGGTAATTACGTAAGAAAACACAAGAGTCACTTTCACTATACGTTTTCTCAAGTTGTTATGTTTCTATTGATGTACGCTATTGCAAGCGCTGCGCTTCTGGGCATTGGCGGCGTGCTTGTAGTAGAGGGTCAGTTATCGATAGGACAACTTGTTGCTGCTGAATTGGTGATGTCTGCAGTGTTTTTGGGGCTGTCTCGCTTTACACAGTATTTGAAGCTTTACTATGAGCTTTATGGGGCCGCAGAAAAGCTAGGTCATGCGCTAAGCATCCCGCAAGAAAAACTCCATACAAATGCTGATCATGTTCCCTCGTCATCGAAGCTGGCATTTAATAAAGTAATGCTATGTCATGGCAACGATACTTGTGAGCTGAATACAACGCTTGAGCCTAGCTCGCAATACTTCGTTACAACAGATAAAAGTTGGGTGCAGAAGCAGTTGTTGGGCTACTTGAAACAGTATGAGCCAGTAAAATCGGGCGATATTTTGTTGGGTGAGTTAAGTCTTAACGATTATGACACCCATGAGTTGCGACAAGCGGTTACGATACTTGACCGTTCACTTATTATAGAAGTGACTATTGAGCGCTATCTTAAACTGGCGCAGCCTAAGGCAAGCTTTGCTGATATCCGACATGCACTAGAAGAGGTAGAGATGGCAGGCGTTATTGATGCATTGCCAGAAGGACTACAAACCCGTGTATCAGTGTTAGGTGCTCCACTTCAACCACTTGAGTTTTTGTTACTCAAATTAGCTGCTGCAATTATAGCAAAACCCAAGTTGCTCATACTTAATCAGCACTTTGACGCTATACCCGTTGAGTTGCGCTCAAGATTATTAACAAGACTAAGCAAGCATGATTTTACTGTGCTGTATTTCACTAATATGCCAATGCCAGACCACTTTAATGGCGTGCTTCATTTGCATGATAATGCTCAGGCTACGCTTTATGACCATGAAGAATGGCAAAATGAAAATGGCGACAACGCAGGGGAGGTAAAATAGATGAACAATGCCGAACGTCGTTTTCTAGATAACATCGATACATTGCCTGCGCTTAAAGTGCCAAAGTTCCACCGAGTGGTAAGTGGCATAATTGTCTTTTTAGTTATAGCTGCATGTTTGATTTTATATTTTACGCCTTGGATCCAAACCGCCTACGGTACCGGGATGGTGGACTCATTAGACCCTAAGGATCGCACTCAGCCCATCAATGCGCTTGTAGACGGACAGGTTAAGCAATGGCATGTAAGAGAAGGCCAGCAAGTCAAAGAAGGCGACCCTATTGTGACGCTCATCGATATTGATGCTCAGCGTTTAGATAAATTACAGTCGCAGCTTTCTGCCGCTAACTTGAAGCGCGAGGCTAATGAAACAGCAGTAAGGAATGCAGAGAACAACTTAGCGCGACAGATCGCGCTAGAAGAGCAAGGTTTGGTATCTCGCAAAGAAGTCGAAAAAGCTGAGATTAAAGTACAAGAACTCAGGGCAAAAGCCGCTGCCTCTGTATCAGATATTAACGAAGTCAGTATGACGTTATCGCGTCAGTCTACCCAAACTAAGTTTGCGCCGGTTGATGGAACCGTTGTGCGTTTGTTATCAGGTGGCGTGTCTACATTCGTGAAATCTGGCGACATTCTAGGGCAGTTTATTCCCGCAGACGCCAAACGTAGTGTAAGAGTAACCGTAAGAGGGCTCGATGCGCCTTTGGTAAAACCAGGTGCGAAAGCGCGCTTACAGTTTGAAGGTTGGCCGGTATTTCAATTTAGCGGTTGGCCAGGCAGTGCTATAGGCACCTTTGGTGGCGAAGTGGTTTATGTGGAACCTGTTGCCAATGCCATGGGGGATTTTAACGTGTGGATTAAGCCAGACGACAACGATACGCCATGGCCTGCAGAAAGTTCTGCGCGCTTGGGCAGCCGCGTAAAAGCATGGGTACTGTTAGAGGAAGTGAGGTTAGGTTACGAAATGTGGCGTCAGCTCAACAATTTCCCGCCTCGCCCAACATCTGAACCAACTACCGATAGCGGTGCTAGTGCGGGAGGCTCTACATGGTAGTGGATGTAGTGAAAGTGAAAGCGTTACTCAAGTTGGCGGTGATAGCGATACCGTTAACTACACTTTTTACAGCGCCATCTTATGCACAAGCAACTGCCAAACGAGAAGCGCCATCTATTAGTGCGCTTATTGATAGTATGGTGCATTACCATCCTTATGTGCTTGCTATCAATGAAGGCAATTATCAGGCTGCTGCTGAATTAGAAATTGCAAGAAGTAACTTTGACCCCGTTATCGAGCAGAAAACCAATAGTCGAGTTAGCGGTTACTACGATGGCACCAATCTCACTCAGCGTTTTACAAACCCTATTGAAGATTTTAATGGCTCAGTTTTTGGGGAGTACCGCATTTCTGACGGCGACTTTCCTTCATACGAAGGCGGGTATGAAACCTTATCTGCTGGTGAAGCAAGTGTTGGTGTGGCTATTTCGCTTTTGCAAAACAGAGAAATAGATAAACGTCGTACCGAGCTTAGGAATGCAGGGCTTGCAACGTCACAATGGCAAGCATTAGCGACGAGTTTAATCAACGACTTCATTTATAAAGGCATAGTCGAATACATTGCATGGTATGAAAGTGCACTTCAAGTTAGTGCCGTTAAAGAATTATTAGCCACGGCATCTGAGCGAGAAAAAGCACTTGTCACGCGTGTTGAGAAGGGAGACTTAGCCAGCATTATTCTAACTGAGTTTAAGGCTAACCTACTGCAACAAAAGCTCTTGCTAGCTGAGTTAAAGCAAAAACGAGATGCGCATGCACAAATGCTTTCTTTCTATTGGCGTTCACCAACGGGAGATATGTTAGTTATCAATGAGACAACGCCTCCTAGTGATATCCAGTGGCCATTTTGGATTGGCAATGGCCAATTGATAACCTTACGAAATGCGTTAAGGCAACATCCTGAGCTTGATATTATGAAGCTGGAGCAAGCCGTTGTAGAAAATAAGTCAGCGCTAGCTGAAAACGCGCTACTTCCAAAGCTTGATTTAAAGGCCTCAGTAGCCAGAGATATAGGTTCAGGTTCTGAAACACTAGAAGGGACAGAGACAAAACTTGGCCTTTCATTTTCATATCCACTAGGAAATAGAAAAGCGAAAGCAGAGCGAGCGCAATTGCATTCTAAGCAAAGGGAATTACAGCATAAGCTGGTATCCACACAGCAAGCAATCACTCAGCGGTTTGAGCAAGCCTTAGTATACTGGACTCAAGCGAAAGACATTGTCGAGCTGCAAAGCGAGAATGCAACTTTAGCAAAAACGTTATCCAGAGTTGAACGCACCCGTTTTGATGCAGGCGATAGTGATATGTTCGTGCTTAATGCACGAGCTCAGAACGAAATTAAGGCGCAAATTAAAGAGATAAAAGCGCGTGTAGATTTATTGAAGGCTGAGCTCATGCTGTATAAAGAATCCGCTATGTTATACAGCATGAAGTAGGGGAATAAGACTAAAGAATGTGATTAGTTAGAACCCAGCGCAATCTTTAAGTCGTCTTCACTTAGGCCTGCAGACAATGCATATTGCTCTAGTTTGTCATGAGGCACGCCAGCATGTTGTGCGGTGTTTAATATACGCATAACTTGTTCGCGTTGTTGAGATGACTCGCGAACTGCAGTTTCAACAACCATTTCCGCTTCATTTGGGAATACAGCTAAAAGTGCGTCTACAACATATTCACCAACGAAAGGAACGGCATTAAGCGCGCTAGTCATGATATCTACAATTTTATTGGGATGTTCTTTTGATAGTGTTTGCACAATACTGTCTGCTGCATCCGGTTGGGTTAACACCGCTACTCTTACTATTTCATCAAGCTCTTCTGGTGTTGATACCGATGCGGCATGTACTACAAAATCAACATAGGTAGGCTCAGCTTTTATTGCTAGCTGAACAATATTAGGGCAGCTGCTTACTTCCTTCTCAATTGCTAACTGTACAATTTCCTCGGTCGATGCTGGTTGTGCAGAAATTGCGGCGAAGATGATCTCGCGATACTTATCTGGATAGGTATCAAGTGCAATATCAACGATAGACACAACTTCTGCAGGATAATGGCCTGCAATTGAACGAATTGCTCTTCCTACAGACATTGTTTGGTCAACTTGTCGTTTTAAGAAGGCAGTTTGAAACTGGCTGTTTTCATCCGATGAGATAGAAGAAGACGCTGGTGGTTGGCTTTTAGTCTCTGAACTAGAACTAGGGACTTCATTATTGATATCTTGCGCAACTACCGTTTGGCTAACTGTTACAGTTAGTAATGCGGCCGATAGCAAAGAAAGCGTACGTAACATAAACCCACCTTTATAATTATTGCGTAGTCAATTTCTGACGCCTGTACGTATTATGTAGTTCAATATGAGAATCAGTAATAGAGCAGATTGTTTACTCTTATATATGTTCTTATACCTAACCTTTGATAATAACGGCAGGTTCAGATACTACTTTAAGGACTACTACTTTATAGGATCTGAATCCCCATCCTATTAGTAATTAGTCCATATTGTCTACTAATTATCACATTTGAACGAAAATTAGTCGTTTAGTTCACTTTTATCAATTTTTTTCAAAAAGAAGTTGACGTAGGCGCTCAATTCCCTAAAATGCGCATCCGCTTCGGGGGGAAAGCAAAACGGCAAGCCTCTTGAAGTAAGTCTCTACTACCTACATAGGCCAGTAAAGACGGGAGTTTAGAAGAAACACTTCAGAAAATAAATTTTCAAAAAGTGTTGACAACGAAAACTTCCAGCGTATAATGCGCACCTCACTCGAACAGGGTGGGTCACTAAGAAGCAACGCTTCTAGTGAATTGCGGCGAAGTCGCAACGTTCTTTAAAAATTTAGACAAGACAATCTGTGTGGGCACTCGTTAAGAGTGTCACAACGACGATTCATATTTCGATATATTTAATTGAAGAGTTTGATC
>NZ_JAJALG010000051.1:0-18726 GCF_020515205.1 Alteromonas sp. McT4-15 | reverse complement strand
ATACTAATTTGTGGATATCTATCTCATCAGTTAGCTCTAGGGTCTTAAAACTATATTTTTGGATTAACATAAGGCCAGAAATAATATTTTTCATTCTTGTGCCTATTTGCAAAACACGTGGCTTAAAATCTTTTTCTAATCTTATTTCTCCTGGAAACTTAATTGCTACTTCAGTCATATTTATTAATTCAGAGACTGGTGTTTTTAGCTCGTGTGCGATATCCGAAGTCAACCTCTTCTCACGCAGGTAAAGCGAATAATTATCTTCAAAAAAGTGATTCAAACTTTGGGTAATGGGTTCCAATTCCTCGACATTATTTTGAAAAGCTTCGTGTTTTTGCCTAGTGGTAAATCGTAGTCCTTTTATCTTGGCATTTAAGGCATCCAAGGGTGCCAGAGCATAAGCCACAGTGTTACGCACTGTAAATCGAACAACTAGCGGCACGATAATTAATGCAAATAGAAAAGCACCATCGATAAACCACAACGTGAAATTTAACAATTCTGTAGATGTTGCGTACGCGATAACCATTGACGGACGAGTATCGTTACCCTTATCCATGACCCGATAAAATCCAGCTCTGTCTTCAGAATCAATCTGAGGTATATATCGAGTGTAAATTACCCGACCCGTACGGCCATCGGGCAGAGTAATATCCTGGAAAGAATATTCATCCAGGCCAATGCTGCTGTAAGGCAATTCATTGATGGTATAAAGCGCCAGAGTATCTGATTTTTCAAACGTTGAGTCTTTGTACCAAAGTTGAAAATACTCGGGGGAAGATGTCCCTTCAAACTCAGGCAAATACTCACCTGCAAATTCGAACTCCACACCCTCGACATCTTCATTTACCAAGCTCTGAAGCATACCTACTTTTGCCTTCATAGCCTGGTTGAATTCTTGTTCGATCCAGGAATCGACACCAATATCTGCTGCAAGTAAAACGGCAATGACTAACAGTGAAATAATAATAGAAAGTCTACGTGTTAATGTTTTACGTATTGATTTCATTAGCTTCTACAACTCTGTAACCAAAACCACGTTTACTTTTAATGGGTAGAGACGCGCCGCTTTCTCTTACTTTTCTCCTTGCTGAGGAAAGGTGAGCTTCAATAGCATTTTTTGAGATATGGTCATAGCTTCCAGAAATAAATTCACTCAGCATTTCTGAGGTAACTATCTTGTGTCTATTGAGGAAAATACATTCAACAATTTTGTACTCATTCGGGGTCAGGTTGATAATGCCATTATTGTATGAAAGCGTTTTAAACTGGATATTGAGTGTCAAACCGTTGATAGTAACTTGGTCATTGAGACAATTTGCCACACCTCTCCTCATCAAGCTAAGTAGTCTAGCAGTCAATTCGTCAAACGAGAACGGCTTAGAAAGGTAGTCGTCTGCACCTGCCAATAGCCCCGCTACTTTGTCTTCTGACTCAGATCGCGCAGATAAGATGATAACCTTTGATTCTAAATCTCTTTTTCGTAACGTTTTAAGAATAGTCATACCGTCCAGCTCAGGTAACATCATATCAAGGATGATTATTTCGTAGCTACCAAGCAACGCCATACTCAATCCCTCAGAGCCAGTGCCAGCAGTATCGACTGAGTAGCCCAACTTTTCTAAGCCTAAGCTCAAACTGTCTCTCAATGATAAGGAGTCTTCTATCAGTAGTATTCTCATAATTTGAACGTCAATTTTAAAGTTATTTCAGTATACCTTCTCATCCTTAGGATTTACTGAAGAAGCTATTGAACTGGTGCTTATAGTTAACCTACACAAAAGTGGTTCTTTTAGCATAAACTGATTGATTTCCTTCAGTAGCTCTTAATTTATCTCGTTATTATGTTCATATTAATAACAGTTTTGTGACTGACGATGAAGACCGATTCTTATCAGCCCTGCTACTTAGCGAGTGCTCAATAACCTCTACAGAAATTTCTGCCCCCAAATTGTAAGAGTGACAAAGCTGTTATTTTTGACACCGATGAAACACTGATGCTCAGTAACACCTGCATTTTTTCTGAAAGAGAAAGTGCGTCTGAACTTGTTCAAGCATACACTGATAACGGCCCCAGAGTTATCTATCTGACTGCGCGAAGTATATACTTCCAGTGCAACATTTCATTTTTTTATCCCGTTACCATTTCCCAGACGGAAATATTCAGGTAGCGAATGCTACGGCTGAGCGAAAAAACTTTAAAACATTAAACTAAATATTCTAAAGCGTTACACGGAGTCTGGCTGGACACTTTTTGCTGCATTTGGCGATTCAAGCACTGACTTTGCTGCTTATTTGGCCGCAGGCGTTACTCAGGACAAAATATTTGCAATAACAAGACAAGGTGATCGTAAGTGCAAACCAGGGCCGTGGCGAAAGTACTACGATAGCTGGTCGAAACACACTCCTATAGCGTTCCCTCCTTAACCAGCCTCTTTCTTCCTTCCTGAGCGATTAGAACATTATTACCTCAATTAAATGACTCTTCATAAGCGTATCTTAAGTTTCGTTTGTTAGAGTTTTCCTGTCGAAAATAGAATTTGCTTGATCTTGGGGCTTTGACAGAGGGCTACGTGCGAATTTCAGTTGTAATACCAGCAAAAAACGAAGAAGAAAATTTAAAACCCTTAATTGAGGAAATTTATAGAGCGTTAACAGGTGTAGCAAACTTCGAAGTCATCTATGTTGATGATGGAAGTACGGATAAGACATTTGAGAATTTGCTTTACCTGAAAGCGAGTGGCTTTGACAAAGTTAACGTACTACGGCATAAGCACTCGGTGGGACAAAGTACAGCTATTTGGACAGGGGTGAGCCATGCTGATGGAGAACTTGTAGTAACACTTGATGCGGATGGGCAGAATGATCCCTCTGATATACCAAACCTCCTGACTATGGCCTCTCAATTTCCGTTAGGGAGTCACTTTTGCATTGCTGGTCACCGTAAAAACAGAAAGGATACAGCTTGGAAAAGATTTCAGTCAAAACTAGCAAATTCTGTAAGAAGTAAACTTCTTAATGATGATACACCTGACACCGGATGTGGGTTAAAGGTCTTTCCAAAACAAACATTCCTCGATTTACCCTATTTTGATCATATGCATCGTTTTCTGCCAGCACTGATCCGGCGACAAGGTGGGATCATTAAAGTTGTTGAGGTGAATCACAGAGACAGGCAATTTGGAAAATCAAAATATAATATGTTAGGGCGGCTTGGGGTCGGACTAACTGATATGGCAGGAGTTTATTGGCTTCAGAAACGTAATAAACTTAATGATGTCATCTTAGAAAATGAAGAGAGTATCTAATTGAATTCCAGTCTCCTTCGTTTCTTCATTTTGGTACTTACCATTCTGTTTTTTAGTCATTTGATTCCGGTCTCTCCCTCATTTGACGCATTTAATCAGGAATGGATAGACAAGCATACCCGTAATAATGGAGTGACAGGGATAGCCAAATTTTTAGCCGTCTCAGTATTTTTACTTTCTATCGGACTTCCACGCCAGTTAGTCGCATTTATGGGGGGGTATGCCTTTGGATTTGCTGCAGGTATCATCTATTCAACATTAGCAGCTACGCTCAGCTGTGCAACAGTTATGGCAGTGTCCCGATCTTTCGCTAGACCGATTATTATTCAACACTTTGAAATGCGGGTGCGCAAGTTAGACCATTTTCTAGTTCGCTCTCCCTTTCTTAAGTCCGTTATCATTAGACTGTTGCCAGTAGGAAATAATCTACTCACAAACATTTTTGCTGGCGTTTCAAAGATTCCACGACGCTCTTTTATTCTTGGGTCTACTATTGGCTACATCCCTCAAATGGCGGTTTTTGCATTGATGGGTAAGGGTGTATTAGTCAACTCTGAACTTAAAATAATCATAAGCGCCCTATTATTCGGGATTTCCAGCTTGCTAAGCGCATATCTTTTTAAGGTTTATCGTCGTCAACATAATGACGATAAAACTCTTCGTTCACTCACAAAAAGCAGCAAATGTAGCAATGAATCAGACGAGCTTAGCCATTAAACATAAGAACAAGCACCCAAATTATACTTTCTGGCTTTTTGTACTGGCTAGCGTGTTGATATTTATCGGGATTGGGTTAAGAGATCCCTGGCCTGCTGACGAACCTCGTTTTGCACAAGTTGCAAAAGAAATGGTTGAAACAGGTCAGTGGTTCTTTCCAGCCAGAGCGGAAGAGTTTTATCCTGATAAACCACCTGTGTTTATGTGGTCTATCGCTTTTTTCTTTGCGCTATTCGGGTCAATTAAGATTGCCTTTCTGCTCCCATCTGCTTTATGCAGCCTACTCACACTTTTTTTGGTGTATGACATCTCAAAACGACTGTGGAGCACAAAAGAAGCGCTGATCGCAACGTCACTTCTTTTATTGAGTTTTCAATTTTTGCTTCAGGCCAAGTCTGCACAAATAGACGCAATGGTCTGCTGCTGGATAACAATAGGATGCTATGGTCTTCTGCGCTTTTTCTTAGTTGAAAGGCGATGGCGTTGGTATTACCTCGCCTTTTTCTTCATGGGAATTGGCGTCATCACAAAAGGGGTCGGATTTTTACCAGTCTTAATGCTGATACCATACTTGATACATCGACGCGTTTGGCCTCAGCGGGACATAGCTAAGAAGCAAACTAAAAACTCCGTATTACCGTGGATAATGGGTGCAGTGGTGATGTTACTGGCTATATCACTATGGTTTATACCTATGTTGATATTAGTCGAAAATAGCCACGATCCATCACTTGCTCTATATAGAGATAACATTCTTTTTAGGCAAACGGTCACTCGATATGCTGATTCCTGGCATCACATAAAGCCATTCTGGTATTACCTCGTTGAGGTTATTCCATTATTTTGGCTGCCAATTAGCATCGCTCTTCCATGGCTCATCCCATTTTGGTATAGCGCAATTAAAAAAGGTGATGCCCGCATACTCTTACCGTTGGGTTGGATTGTACTTGTCCTGCTTTTCTTCAGCGTAAGTCCTGGCAAACGGGGGGTGTACATCTTACCCGCATTGCCGATGCTGGCACTGATCTCTGCGCCTTACTTTGATTCAGTTGTTAATAAAAAAGTATTCTCCTGGCTTTTGTGGGGTGTTGTATTTTTACTATCAGTAGGCTTATTGGGGTTTGGTTTTTCCGGCATAGTAGAAGCATCATTCGCCCTAAAATTAGAAGAAAAGTTCGGGCTTTCTCCGTGGATGTTTTTTTTAGTAACGGGGGGACTGACGTGTCTGGTTACGGTGATTACTTCTAGAGGGAAGCACTGGAAAGCCTGGCCTTATTTCTTGTGTACTCTTTGGGGCATGTACGCTACATGGGGTTACACTTTACTTGAAGATGTAAAAACCCCTAAAAGCGTATTTGGAAATATTGAAAAAGAAATTGGCAAACATGATGCAACTATTGCACTTGTTGATTTTTCTGAACAGTTTATTCTCTTCTCGCCTTATCCCATCGTCCACTTTGGCTATCATACCCCTACTGATGAGCAATTATCTGCCGCCTACCAGTGGATGGAGAAGACTGACAAGGGAAGATATATCCTCGTAGATGAAAAACACGTACGTAATGATTGTTTTAAAAAAGAAATGGCAACGTCTGTAGGATATGCACATCGCGTCCACTGGGTTCTATTATCGCACGAGGCATTAACCGAAAAATGTCCGCTTACGAGAACGACGACTGAGATCTTTAGTTATATCCCAGACAGGCCCGTTACGTGAGAAATACATATCTTCATAAAATGAAAAAATAGTGCGAAAATTTTCATTCCACAGTTTTCCTTAAGCGTCATTTAAGTTTTGACAGGTAACTTGTGTGCTAAGAAGTACACGAGAGCCTTATTGTGAAATTCCCAATAACACTAAACTTTAATCCTACATCAGCTCAGTTCATTTTAGTTTCTTCACTATTTATCGCAGCAATATTCAACGCACCATTTCTGTCTGCTGTTTATGAAGTTGTAGCCCCTGTAACATTGAATGAGTGGGTATTTTTTCTCTCTGTACCGCTCTTGCTAACCTTTTTTAATGTTATTTTTCTAAGTCTTTTTGGTGCCCTATTTTTGCCGCGCACCACCGTTGCAATTGCTTTCGTTGTAAGTTCTCTACTACTTTACGGCACCTTGGCCTATGGTGTCATTTTCGATAAGAGCATGATACAGAATGTAATGGAAACAAATTCTGGTGAAGCTTTTTCCTATCTAAATTCGACACTTGTTTTATTCTTCTCTATATTGGGATTAATCCCTGTATTTGCGATTTTTAACCTGGAATTAAATGGGAAGCTCAAGGCTCGAATCAAGCACCTTCTAGTGCTGAACTTATTAGCTTTATTGGGTATTGCAATTATAGCCACGTTCCTTTTTAAGAGCTATGCAGCTGTCGGCAGAAATAACAAAGACCTAACGAAGTATATTATTCCCTACGCCTTTTATGATTCAGGGTACAAGTACCTTCGGGACACTTACTTCTATCCGCCTTTACCCTACAAAGTATTAGACAAGCGTCCCTACATAAAAGGGAATGCTGATATACATCCGTCTACTACAGTGTTTGTGGTTGGCGAAACGGCCAGAGCTGACAAGTTTTCAAGCAACGGCTATTCGAGGCGTACTACGCCTAATATCCAGAACGCAGGTGCAATCAGTTTTAGCAAGGTGACATCTTGCGGCACTGCTACCGCAGTCTCTGTGCCATGTATGTTCTCAAGACTTTCACGAGAAAATTATGATTCGCGTATCGCAGACAGTCAGGACAATGTTTTAGACATCATTCATCGTGCAGGTGTTGACGTCACATGGATTGACAATAACAGTAGCTGTAAAGGAGTATGCAAGAGGGTAGAGACTATAGACTTCAACCCGTCAAGAGTTCCCAAGTTGTGCGATGGAGATTATTGTTATGATGAGGTACTTATTGACCTTTTAAGAGAAACTCTTTCAAGACCATCTAAAGAACATAGAGTTATAGTCTTACATATGATTGGCTCACACGGGCCTACCTATTACCGGAGATACCCAGAGAAATTTGCTAAGTTCGTGCCTGACTGTCCCAGAAGTGATATTCAAAATTGTGAAGAGGCAGAGCTGACAAATACGTACGATAATACTATTGCATACACAGACTACGTGCTAGGCCAGATTATTGAACAGCTTTCCACTATTCCTAATTCGTCGATGCTTTATCTATCGGATCATGGTGAGTCATTGGGAGAAAAAGGGCTTTATTTACACGGTTTCCCTTATAATTTAGCGCCTGTTGAGCAAACTCATGTACCAATGGTTTATTGGGCCTCCAAGTTTAGCCAACCTGAATACAGTGATTGCGTAAGGTCGTTGTCCAGTCATCCTTATTCGCATGACAACCTTTTTGACACATTACTTGGTCTTACTAATGTGCAAAGCAGCACCTACCAACCCACTCAGGATATTTTACGAAAATGCGAGTCATAGACGAAACCACATCAAAAATGCATTTCGACCCTAAAGCCAAACCAAAGGGCATGTTGCGTATTGTATTAGCAATGAAAAACTCAGTTCGAGCTATATCATGGCTTGTTAAAAACGAGTCAGCGTTCCGGCAAGAACTTATCTTACTTATCTTAGCGGCGGGAGTGCTTGCATTTTGGTCAATTCCTTATATGGAAAAGGCGATTTTACTTTCCTCCATACTCTTCGTTTTGTTCGCTGAAATTATAAATACTGCAATTGAAGTAACTATTGACCGTATTGGAAAAGAGATTCACCCACTGTCAGGCTTAGCTAAAGATTTAGGCTCAGCGGCTGTTTTAGTGACGATCGCAATTTCATCACTGTTGTGGTTAGCTACATTGTGTAGATATTTTTGATTTGAGACTGTTGACTCACCGATGAGGTACCGCACTGACATGGGTCCAACTATGCAAATTCATCAATGTGTATAAAAGAATAGAAAGCCAATAATTAGCGAGCTTTAATATAAGAAGTTAAAGTCTGATATAACTAAAAGGCAATACCCAACAACCTTTAGGTTCAGTTTTCAATTACTAGCCAGGAGTTGCATAGCAAATCGCAAAGCAAAATTGTCAGTTAGAAAAAGTTCTTCGCGTGCTTTTACTTTCGCTGATTTTTTTAAGTTTAATGAAAGTGAAAGCAAAAGTCAGCGATGCCATCAGCTCAAACAGCCAAAATATAGGAATGAAGCCAAACGATTCAACCAAAAAACCATTTTCATCTATACTCGAGCCTTTTATGTTATAAGCGATTAAACACAAAATACCACTAATAAAAAATAAGAAGCTCATCTTATAGTTACTTATAAATTTCATTAATGTCTCTATATTTTATTTTCAACATCTCGTAAGAGCACGAAAGAAACGTTGATGTCGAAGGTACGTGTTCAATCTTGCCTCTTACCACTTTAGTTACGCATTATTATCTATCACACTCTCCTTACAGTTTAACAAAAAATTTAATCATGAGGGGAACAAACTAAAAAGTTCCATGAAAATCTATAGTCATGATTGTAGACAATGTGTCACAAATAAAATTTTAGCTTAGAATTAAAACTTGAATTACTGTCGACTATCATTGTTAATGAGTGATGGAATTTCATCTCACCTCCTCATTAACTGCAGAATGCTCGTCAGTAAACTCTATTTCAACTGTGCTGTAACTGAAGTCAAACATGGCCAAGCTATCATAAATATCAAGCTTCAATAACTTGTATTCTTCAACTGTCTTTAAGGCACTGCCAACGCGTATAGTAATAACATTGTGTTCTCCGTCAAGTGACCAAATTTTTAAGTCATGGATATATTCAACTCTATCAACACTCCGGAGTTCATCTAACACTTGTTTGTATAAGTTTTTCTCTGGAACACCTTGCAAAAATAATTTTAAGGTTGCTAATAAGTTTCGAATTACATTAAACAATATAAAAAGCGTAAAGCCAATCGAAAGTAGGGGGTCTAAAATTGGCCAGTCGACAAATTGCATTACTATGGCAATAATTAATACAGCAACCCAGCCTAAAACGTCCTCCAATAAATGCCAGTTCAACACTCTCTCGTTTAGGGTATTTCCTCCCTGGAGTTTATACACAGCAAAGCCGTTTACAGCGACACCTAGAATCGCAAGTAATATCATGCCTTCTGTATTTGGAACGACCGGGTCTAATACTCGAGGAATGGCTTCTGATAATACCCAGATTGAGCCAAGGATAAGTACGGCTCCGTTAATAAATGCCCCTAACAGGCTGAGTCGCTTGTACCCATATGTGAAATTTTCATCGGCCTCTCTCTCCTAACTTATTGAGACACCAGGCGCTTCCAATAGAAACTGAATCGCCGAGATCATGAACAGCATCTGCCATTATAGCAGTGCTGTTCGTTAGCCAGCCGCCAATAAATTCAATAATTGTGAAGCTGAAATTTAATAGAAAAGCCCACCCAATTTTGTTTGAGCTATTTGAATGATTATGAGTCATAGAGGCTCCGGTGCGCCCGGAACATACCGGGCGTAAAATTTGATTAAGAGTTGCGTTTGTTATGTGCGAGCTGATAAAGCGCAGGTAAAATAAATAATGTCAATAAAGTTGATGATATAATTCCCCCAATGACTACAGTGGCGAGCGGTCTTTGTACTTCAGCACCTGTTCCTGTATTAAGTGCCATGGGAACAAAGCCTAAGCTGGCCACTAACGCAGTCATCAAAACAGGTCGAAGCCGGATTATGGCCCCTCGAATTACTGAAGTATAAATATCACCATTTTCCTGCCAGAGTTGTCTGATGAATGCGACCATCACTAGTCCATTCAAAACCGCGACCCCGGACAAAGCGATAAAGCCTACTCCCGCAGAAATTGAAAGAGGCATATCTCTAATCCAGAGTGCCAGTACTCCTCCAGTCAAGGCTAGTGGTACACCAGTGAAAATTATCAATGCGTCTTTAACAGACCCAAACGCCATAATGAGTATGCCAACTATCAACGCAAGCGTAACCGGAACGACTAAAGTCAGCCGTTTGCTGGCGGATTCCAGTTGTTCAAAGGTACCACCAAACTCTAACCAATATCCTTCCTTCATTTTTAAATCGGATTTAAGTCTTTTTTGTAAATCAACGACAAATCCTCCTAGGTCGGTTCCTCGTACGTTAGTCGTTACGACAACTCTGCGCTTTCCATTCTCTCGGCTGATCTGTGCAGGTGCTGGCTTTAACTCGAGGCTGGCCACCTCTTCAAGCGGTACAAAACTATTACCAACAGGAACAGGTAGGCTCTCTAATTTGTCAATATTCGTACGCAATTCTTCAGATAATCTGATTACAAGCTTAAACCGGCGATCGCCTTCATAGATTATGCCTGTTTCCTTGCCTCCTATGCTTGTTGAAACGAGTGCTTGAATGTCTGCTACGTTTAGGCCATACCTTGCGAGGGCTTCTCGCTTTGGTAATATAGACAGCATAGGAAGACCAGCAACTTGCTCAACTCGAGTGTCTGCGGCACCTTGAATCGACTTAGCAATCTCAGCTACCTCATTTGCAGTCACCAACAATTGATCTAAATCATCACCGAAAACTTTGACTGCAACATCAGCCCTTACGCCGGAAATCAATTCATTGAATCTCATTTGAATTGGTTGGGTAAATTCATAATTATTACCAGGCATTTTTGAGGCGACTGATTCAATTTCAGCCACTAAATCCGTTTTAGATTTAGCTGGATCAGGCCACTCTGATCGAGGTTTAAGTATTATAAAACTATCGGCTACATTAGGAGGCATCGGGTCTGTAGCGACTTCCGGTGTACCTATTTTCGCAAAGACTACCCCTACCTCTGGAATTTCCAACAGCGCATCTTCAAGTTGTTCTTGCATTTGAATTGATTGGTTTAGACCGGTACCCGTTATTCGTAAAGCCTGTAAAGCAACATCACCTTCATCCAGTTGAGGAATAAATTCAGAACCAAGCGTTGTTGCCAGCCATCCACAGAAGATCACAAGCGTTAATGCAGCCCCGAGAGCAGCTGCTTTAAATTTAAGAATTGCTCTAAGTGCTGGTTCGTAAACTTGTTTCACCCAACTTATTAAAAAACTTTCCTTTTCACTGATTTTTCCACCCATGAAAACGGCGATTGCTGCAGGTACCACCGTTAGCGACAACATCATTGCCGCAACAAGAGCGATAACTACAGTTATTGCCATTGGATGAAACATCTTTCCTTCGACGCCTGTTAAAGTAAATATGGGCAGATAAACGGCGGTTATGATTCCGACACCAAATAAGCTGGGCCTGATTACTTCAATAGTTGCTATTTTAACCTCTTCAAGACGCTCCTTAAGTTGAAGAAGCCTGCCGTGATGCTGTTGCGCTTCAGATAAGCGCCTAATACAGTTTTCAACAATGATGACAGCGCCATCAACAATGAGTCCAAAATCTAATGCTCCCAGACTCATTAGATTTGCGGAAACACCTTTCTGGACCATTCCTGTAATTGTCATCATCATAGCGATTGGTATGACCGCTGCCGTAATAAGAGCCGCTCGGATATTGCCTAGTAGTAAAAATAATATGACAATTACGAGTAATGCTCCTTCCAGCAAGTTCTTCTGCACAGTGTTTATTGCTTTGTCGACCAGTGAAGTCCTATCGTAGGCAGGTTCAGCAACCACCCAGTCTGGTAAGGAGTTTTGAATTTCAGTTAGTTTACTGGCAGTTAAAGCAGCAACTTCTCTTGAGTTTTCTCCCAGTAACATCATGACTGTTCCCATCACAGTCTCTTTTCCATTTCTTGTAGCAGCTCCGGTTCTCAGCTGCTTACCCAGGCCTACAGTTGCAATATCTTTTACCAGAACAGGAACAGATCCTTTGTTACTTACTACAACATTTTCAATATCCCTTATCCCTGTCAATTGACCTGGAGATCGTACAAGAAGTTGCTCGCCATTTTTCTCAATATAGCCAGCTCCTGTATTATCATTGTTCAAATATAGTGCTTCAGAGATATCTTCAACCGTGACTCCCATCTCCAGCATTTTTACAGGATCGGGATTGACATGATACTGCTTGTCATAGCCCCCAATAGTGTTTACTTCTACTACTCCTGGCACTTGGGCTAACTGTGGTCGAATAATCCAATCTTGTACCTCTCTTAAAGCCATTGGCGTAACCGGGGAGCCATCGGGCAACGTGGCTCCATCTTTCCCTTCCAGCGTATATACGAAAATCTCGCCTAGCCCTGTAGCGATTGGCCCCATTTCTGGTTCAAGGCCATCAGGTAAAACACTTTTAAGGTTCGCAAGTCTTTCGTCGATTAAATTTCGGGCAAAAAAGATATCCGTTCCTTCTTCGAAAATAACAGTAATCTGTGAAAGACCATACCTCGATATAGAACGTGTATAGGATAAGTTAGGCAAGCCATATAGTGCTGTTTCGACAGGAAATGTTATTCGTTGTTCAGCTTCTAATGGTGAGTACCCCGGAGCTTTGGTGTTAATCTGAACCTGTACATTTGTAATATCTGGTACAGCATCAATAGGTAATCGCTGGTAGCTCCAAACGCCGATCCCAATTAAGATTAGTGCAAGAACAAGAAACAAAAAGCGTCTTTCTACTGAAAGACGAATAATATTATCAATCATTTATCGTCTCCAGGATTAGTGAGCGTGAGAGGCACCGGATTTTTCAAGATCCGCTTTTATCAGAAAGCTATTTTTTGAAACGTAAATTTGACCAGCGATTAAGCCACGCTTTACTTCAGTGAAGTTGTCATCTTTTATACCCAGCTCGACAGGGACAGCTTGAAACGTGTTACCATCGTTTAAAAATACAACTGAGTTACCATCCATTGATTGGATAGCTTCATTCTCAACGCGAAGCGAAACATCGACTTTCTGAGCATCAACTACACCTGTAACCATATCGCCGGGGGAGAATTCTCCTTCGGTATTAGTGATTTCAACAATTGCGATCTGATAAGGTTCAAGTGAACCTGACGGAATGAGAAATTTGACCTTTGCATCTTGCTGTCGGGAACCTTTTTTTATGTGGATATAAGAGCCCTGCTTTATTGTATCCCGCTTGGATGGAAATACTTTCAATTCTGCCCAAAGCGTTTCAGCGTCGACTATTTTATAAAGCGTTTCACTGGTAACCAACTGCCCAACATTAACATTTCGACTTACTACCGTACCCGAAATTGGCGCTTTCACGATGTAGGTTTGTAAGCTGTCATTTGATTGAATTTTTGCAATTACATCGCCAGCCTTCACGCTGTCACCAACATCCGAAGCGAGAGTTTCTACAACTCCCGAGAACCGCGCATTAACTTCAGCCTTGTTCTTGGGTGGAATTACAAGAGTACCCAACAATTCGATATGTCTTTCAATGGTCCCACTCTGAACTTCGGAGGTTGCTAATTGAAACTTTTCAGTTAACGCTCTTGAGATCTGTGTTCTTCCCTCGAAGTTTTCCCACTCCCAGGAATACTTTCGTCTTTTGTCAGTCAGATAAATAGTAGCCCTAAAAGAATGAGGTTCAGACAGAGCTTTTATTGACCGCAAAACCCCCTCTGAAGTTTGAAACTCAAATTTTTCTGAGCTTGAACCTAACTTCTGTAGCTCTATAGAAAAGGAATCAGGGATAAATGGCTTCCCATCTTCAGAAGTCGAGGCAATAATTACAGAGCCCTCGGGGCTTTCATCGATACTTACTTCTATTTTGATGTTACCTTTCTGGAATATATTTTGGTTGTCATTTGAATTGGTGACATCTTCACTTGCAGTCGCGATAGATGTCACAGTGCCGATAAGAAATAAAAATAAAATTTGCTTTAGCATAATTAATCCTGGAGATTGAAAGTGAATGATTTCAGAGATTGCCCTGTCCATTGTTCGATAAGTGCTTCATTGAGCAGGGTGGCTTCGCGATAGTTGATGAGACTCCGTTGAGATTGGAGAAGTGCATCACGTGAAGCAAACCATTCTTGATAAGTGTAAATTCCCTTTTGATAGCCCTCCTTGGTCAGCTCCAATGCTCTTTTCAAATCTGGCATTACTTCTTTTTCCAGGTGCAATGCTGCCTGTGAACTAAAATTTATGCTTTTCGTTGCTTTAAATAGAATCGCTTTTACATCGAGATACTTGGTGTCTCGCTCTAATAACTCCGCCTCCTTACTAGCAATTGCAGATTTGACTGCACCCGAATTCCTCTTCTCAGCAAATAGTGGAATTGAGGCACCAAAAACTAACGATGTATCTTGAGCTCCCTGATTCCTTCTAACACCAACAGACCAAGATAGGTCTGCGGTATTATCAGACTTAGCCAACTGAATTTCAGCGTCCTTCAGGTCAAGTGACTTAATTAGTAAATCCGCATTCGATGATGATAAGAATTGGTTAAAAAGTGTTTCGTAGGAATAATTTTTAGCGGGTGAATCTAAAGAACCAGTAAGCGTGATATCTTCATAATTGCCCTGCCAGAATAGTGTGAGAGATTGCAGGGCTATCTCTTTATTCACCTTTGCTGTCGCAAGTTCTAATTTCGCTTGGTTTAAAGCCGATTTAGCTCTGAACAATTCAGCATCATTCGTTGCACCACTTTTTATTCTATTAGTGATCACAGTAAGAGCATCTTCAGCTAAGCTCACACTTCGCTCAGCTATTTGCAGACGCTCCTGTTGTGCCAGAACGCGAATATACTGCTGAGTGAGCCCACCAAGTAGTGAGAGAGACATTGAATACTGCTCTGAATCTAAAAGGGCAGCTCTGGCATCCACAACCAGTGTTCTTGCACTCTTCTTTCCACCAAGTTCATACACTGAAGATAGAGAGATGGTTGCTTCTGCTGCTTGAACTCCCGAAGTAGAACTTGTGCCCATCACATTTTCTAGATTAGCACCTACGGTGTAAGCTGGAGAAAGCAAAGCTTGTTGGCGATCTCCCTCAAGAGCTCTAGTAAGAGGTCTGAATTTCAACAAGCTTGGATGACGGTTGAGAGTAAGTTGAACTGCATCATCTAAAGTTACTTGTTCTGCCAATGCATTGGCTTGAGATAGCATCAATGCACTAGTCAATATTCCGGCGCGCGTAAATTTGCGCACAGGAAACTGTGAAATTTTCATGATATATAATCCTAGTCAGTTGAAAAAACGAAAAACGACAGGGATTAAATTCTTGGAGGACGCTCTATTTGGTTAATGAAACGATTAGGTGTAGCTTCACTATAAACTGAGACTAAATTGGGAGATTTTTTTAGAAACGAGCTTTCAATATCAAAGTAAAAAGCTATGTGTGTAAAATGGCCATGACAAGAACAACAATGGTCACAATCACTTCCCGTATCTAAATCGTAAGCATCGGACAGTTCGATTAATGTATTTTCAGTACATAATTCATTGCTAAACAAGTGGTCTTGTTCAATAGAAAACGCGTCAGTCACAATCAACAAAAATTGTGCGCACAACAAAAAAGCGGCTAAGACCACTTTTAGATTTTTGCTAATGCGGTAATTCGTTTTCAACACAAGATTCCTCTATTGGCAATTCATGTTCTCTTAAAATATGATTGTAGTCAATGCCTAAATGGTCAGCTTTCTGATTCACAAGAGGAACTCTGTATTAAAAAGCCATGTATTTCAATTAAGTTGCTAAATCTTGTCAGAAAAACAGAAATCTACTGCAAAGCCTGCTCATACATAATCCGGCAATGTAAAATAAGTACACCGAAGGAATAGAAGAATACATCATGCAATTTCAATAAGCCTGTCACAATTATTGCGTCTCGCTCGTACCAAAACCTGTAATACCCCCTACAACAAGTGTAAAAGCAAGTCCAATACTGAAAGATAAAATCACCGTTGACCCAAGAGGTAGCTTTTCCAATTGCTATCTGATCTCCTTACAGTGAGCGCATCAATGAACAACAAAGTAAATATTATCTGGCTCATGCCATAACCGTGATGCTATGCTTATGAGCATGAAGTTGGTTCGCATCGCTTCTTTGAGTTCACCAAATCATCTAAGGCTCCATTTTCGAATAAACGGTACAATAGACTAGTAGAAAGGCATATCGGAAACTCGATATCGCTAGATACCTTACTGTAACTTTTTGGCTAAAAACGTTGTCGCTTCGCGTAAAAATACCGGTCATTTTTTGACCTTGGCAAGTTCATGTTTTAATCTGCTATCCCCGCGTCACAACGGGGATCACTGCTCTTATGTGTTTTATCTTTAGATTGCGCAGCATGATGTTTTCAGCAGTTAGGTAGACTAAGAAAAATACTAATATCTAAAGCAATCTGACGACCAATAATATCAGGTTTCTAGCAGAGTAATACCGCTTCGAGTATGAATTCTGAAGTATACTTTGTTTGTTAACAACCACTCATTCCTGGCATAGCAAGCTTCTTTAGGGGAGGTTTCCTAAAAATCTGAAGAGGCTCCACAGATGACTGAAATCTATGAAGGGGCACTATAATAATTGTGATAATTCTCTTTCTGATCTAGAACCGTAGCAGAGTTACTTTCATGTTAAATAGTTCATGTTAATGCACATTAACGTTACCTATTCGAGTAGAGATAAGAAGTTAGCTTTCCTCTTTTGACTACGATATATCATGCAAGCGAATAGCGCTCACTTCAGCAGCAAATTTAAAATAATTAAAGGGTTGTAAATCTCTGTCAAGACAGTTGGGTGACGTCAACATGTTGGAGATATACAAGATGAAAACTAAGCTGCCTCATATTGGTATTTTTTGGGTCTACAAGTCGACTGTACTTGCTAAAGCAATGCCTTTGAATAGTACAGAGCCTGATAGCCTTTCACTCTATGACAGTGACTTTAGCCATTTAGTAGAGTGGGAAGAGCATAGAATATACCTTCCGTGTTTTCCTGAGCTCATTGCTGTTGAATATCAAGAAGTCAGCAGGGGTAGAATAATCTACTCTGGAAACTCAAAGTTCTTTAAAATATATGCAGACAGAAAAGTGGTACAGAGCGTTGAGCTTCAAACCTTGGTATGTGATAAATTTAATCTAATACCGAGTCAATGCACTTGGAAGCTAGACAAGCATTACCGTATCTTTAGTTCATAAAAAGCTTACGAAAAAGTTAAAAAGTCGCTTTGTAAAGAATACGCAAGCAAATCATAAGGACATGACGTTGAATATATTTGAAGTAATAAACAATAGTATTTCTGACTTTGTAGAAAATCAAGAAAATAAAGCGCTCAAGAGAGGTACAGGCTCTTATTCGATACCGTTTAGAGGCTCTATCTTCGGGGAAATCGAGACAGCAAAAGTATTAAGTAAGCTCAATGCCGAATCAGTTGATGTAATTTGGTTAGGCTCAAATCCTAATGTTCCTGAATCTCTCGACGCTATTTTGTCTCCTTCCTCCCCTTCCCACTACGAGGGTTTTGTGCAACAAGCCATGAACGACAATTTCAGCGAAGCGTACAAAAATAGCGAAGGTGCGAATGTCCCATTGTGGGATCCTATTAACAAGCCAAACAACAAGTGGCAATTCTACTCAGAGATATTCAACAAGCGGTTTGGTGAACACAAAACGCTCATGGCTAACATAGTGCTGTGGGGAAGTAAGGATTTTAAAAGCTTCACTTCTCAGTTGGCTAAATACGATAAAGCGCTTTTAGAGAGAGCTATTCAGTTTTCTTACGAGCTGAACAATCAGATAATCGAGTACTTCAAGCCAAAAGTTGTTCTTGTTCCCAAGAGCTCTAATAGCCCATCATCAAAGAATTGGCTACTACACTCTTCAAACTTAACAGACATACAGCATCACGAAGTGAGAGGTAAAGTAACGTTCAAGTTTTCAGTAGGTAGCCTGCAAAAAGGCGATTTTAAAACAACTGTAATATCAGCCCCCCACCCTTCATACACACCAAGAATTGGTCGTGAATTTAGAGAGTCTGCGCAAAACGCTATCTTCACAGTATTACAAAATTGCTGATACTTATTAATCTACTTCATAAACAAAAACTAATTTTGCATTTGTTAGCATCTTTAGTTGATGAGTTTATCGCACGAGAGTTACATGATAGAACTTAAGATTTTGGGATCCTTTATTACCGCTAGTGCAACTATTTTAGTAGCCTTAGCAACATATATATGGAAAATTCAGAGAGAAAAAAAAGAAAGTAATCGAACAATAATTTATTTACTCCTTGAGTTACGCAATGTATTTATCAATTCAGTAATTAATACAGATCGCGCGATTGACGGTTACTTGAAGCTGTATTTAGAGAAATTGAATGACCAAGCATTCTCGCCTAAAGATAAATCAGCATTCGAAGCAGAGCTACGAATTGCCCTTGAGAAAGCATTTAATTCGTTAATCATTGATATGAAGGAAGAACTGCGAGTAGATTTCTCCTCTCAGTTTGACAGCGCTATTTTAGAGCTTTCAAAACATGACCCAATACTTGCTTACCGATTGCAGAAAAACATAAAAATTGAAAAAACTTTCGAGGTAATAGAGAATCATCTAACGAGGACCAAAGATTGGGTCGATAACACTAACGAAGAAAATTTGCCTTCTTTTGAGAGTATTTCGCGAAGGTTAGAATCTAAATTGGTTGAAAAACTAGCTGGAGATCTTGAACAAGATATTCTCACCGTTGCTAGTAGTGATTCATTTTTAACTAAATTAAAATGCAAAAGGATCATTAGCAATAAGAACATAAATAGCATTTACGATTTTAGCGAGAT